>JAPPPZ010000014.1 GCA_028817275.1 Gammaproteobacteria bacterium | reverse complement strand
TGAATCAAAAAGACTTGGAAAACGCCCGCACCCGGGCCTGGAAAGACGCCCACGCCGAATGGTCCAACCGCGGCCTCGGCGGGTTCAAAAACTGGTGCCGCACCGAGGGCGTGGCGGCGATGGAACGGTTTGAAGAGATGGCGCGGTGAATTTTCAGCGGCGCAGTTTTTCCAGAAACCACGCCGCCTCCTCCCGGTAATCCTCCGCCCCGGTAATCGCCGAGGCCACCGCCACCGAGCCGACGCCGGAGGCGAGGACCTGGTGAAGGTTGTGGCGTTTGATGCCGCCGATGGCGACCAGGGGGAATTTTTTTTGCAGCACTTTCGCCCACCGGTTTAATTTTTCCACGCCAATCACGGTGGCCGGTTTGGTGGTGGTGGGGAACACCGTGCCGAGGGCGATGTAACTCGGTTGCAGGGCGGCGGCGCGGCGCCATTCGGATTCGCTGTGCGTGCTGATGCCGAGTCGCAGGCCGGCGTTTTTAATTTGCGCGAGGTCGGCGCCATCCAAATCCTCCTGGCCGAGGTGCACGCCATAGGCGCCGTGCCTCACCGCCGCCGGCCAGTAATCGTTGATGAACATGCGCGCGCCGTACCGCCGGCCGATGCGGACGGCGCGCCGGGTCACGTCGTTTGCTTCGGACTCGGAACAGTCTTTCACCCGCAACTGAATCGTGCGCACGCCGAGGGGCAGCAATTTTTCCAGCCAGTCCACCGAGTCCACCACCGGATACAGGCCGAGATGGCAAGTGCCGCAACCGGCAAACCCCGCCGCCACCGTCACCGGCCCCCGCCGTGCCAGAATGGCTGGCCCACCACCGGTGTGGACGGCTGCGCGGTTTGCCGCTGCACCATGAGGCCGGCGAGGCAAGCGTTGCGGCCGGCGCGCACCGCATCGGCAAAAGCGCGCGCCATGCGCGGCGGGTCGCCGGCGCGCGCCACCGCGGTGTTCAACAGCACCGCGTCAAAACCCAACTCCATCACCCTTGCCGCCTGCGATGGCGCGCCGATGCCGGCGTCAATCACCAGCGGTGTGTCCGGAAAACGATGGCGCAGCGCGCGCAACGCATACACATTCAGCAGTCCGCGGCCGGTGCCGATGGGCGCGCCCCACGGCATCAGTACTTCGCAGCCTGCATCCACCAGCCGGCGGCACAGCACCAGGTCATCGGTGCAGTAAGGCAGCACTTTGAACCCGCGCTTCACCAGTTGCACCGCCGCGTCCACCAGTCCAAAGGGGTCGGGTTGCAGTGTGTAGTCGTCACCAATCACTTCCAACTTCACCCAGTCGGTGTCGAACAATTCACGCGCCATTTCCGCAAGGTTGACCGCCTCCCGCGCGCTGCGGCAGCCGGCGGTGTTGGGCAGCAGGCGGCAGCCGCCGGCGCGCAACTCGCGCAGGTAACGCCAGACTCTTTCGCCGTCACCACCGGCACCGTCGCCGTCACCGCCGGCCGGGTTCTGCCGCCGCAGCGACAGCGTCACCACCTGCGCGCCGGAAGCCAGCACTGCATCGCGCATCACCTGCGGCGACGGGTAGCGCGCGCTGCCAAGCAGCAGGCGGCTGTGCAATTGCGCGTCGTATAAGCGCAGCAAATCCTCCGCGCCGTCCGCCTCGGCGTCCACTTCAGCCTCCGCTCACCGGGCGCAGGATGTCCACGCGGTCACCGTTTTGCAATTCACAACCGGCGTAATTTTCCTTCGCCACCAACTCGCCGTTCACCGCCACCGCCACCGGCGCTTCACCCCGCCGCCACTGCGGCAGCGCGCTGGCCAAAGTGGTTTGCGCGGCCACTTGCACGGGTTGGTTGTTCACGCTGACCGTAATCATGATTTTATTTTACGCTTTTTCACCGCCGGCGATGTGGCGCGCGATCTCCTCCACCACCACCGGCGCCACCAGAAAACCGTGGCGGTATAAACCGTTGGCGGCGGCGAACCCGGGGCGCAGCCTCACCCTCGGCAGGTTGTCCAGGAACGCCGGGCGCAGGCCAACGCCGGCCTCTTCAATGCGCGCCTCGGCGAAAGCCGGGTTCACCGTGTACAGCGCGCTGCACAATTCCAGCGCCGACTGCACGCTCAGCGGCGAGCGGTCGGCGCTTTCAATTTCAGTGGCGCCGACCACAAACCGCCCGCCGGGGCGCGGCGCGATGTAAAGTTGGTAGCGCGGATGCATCAGGCGCAGCGGGCGGCGCAGCCGCACCTCCTTGCAGCGTACGCGCAGCACCTCGCCGCGCACGCCGCGCAGGTTTTGATCGTCGCCGGCGGCGCCGAAACCACGGCAGTCCACTGTCCACCGGCAGCGCAACTTCTCACCGTTCACCATCACCGTGCCGTCGTTCACTGTCACCGGCATATGGGCGGCACACCGCCCGCCAAGCGCGCGAATTTGCGCGAGCAGCGCGGCAAGCAGCGCGCGGTTGTCCACGTTTGCCTCCTTTGCCAGCAAAATGGCGCGGGAAAAATGCGGTGCAATATCCGGCTCAAGGCGGCGCAACTCCTCCTGCGCAATGCGGCGGAAATTTTTTTCCTCGCCGCCAAGCCGCAAACGCAAATCCTGCTCAAACTGCGCCAGGTCGCCGCTGTCCCCGGGGTGCGCGACCGCCAGGCTGCCGGTGTTCTGAAAAAAAACCCCGCCCTCGCCTTCACCGCCCGCCGCCGCATTTAATTGCGCAATCCATTTTTTCCACAACGGCAGCGAGGCCATGCCCATGTCGTAAATTTTGCGCTCAGTCGCCGCCGCCTCGCTGAGCGGCGCAATCATGCCGGCGGCGACGTGGGCCGCCGCCGGCGACGGTTCCAGCGCGCCGGCCTCAAACAGCGTCACCCGCCGCCCGCCGAGCAGCAGCCGCCACGCCAGCAGCCGCCCAAGCAGGCCGGCGCCGGCGATGACGATGTCTTCTTTAACCATGTTCATGGCGGGCAAAAGATTGTGTGGTTTTTATGCGCCGGCGGCAAGCGTTTTTGCGCGGCTGGTATGATGCGCGGATGAGCGTTTGTTTTATCGCCGACCTTCACCTGAGCCCGGCGCGCCGCGACATTGAGCGGCGGCTGGTGGATTTTTTGCGCGGAGTGCAGGATTGCAAAACCGAATCGCTGTTCATCCTCGGCGATTTGTTTGACTTCTGGATCGGTGACGACGCCGCCGATTTTCTCGGCCACGGGCCGGTGCTTGACGCGCTGCGCAAAACCTCCGACAGCGGCGTGCGCCTGTTTGTGATGCGCGGCAACCGTGATTTTCTGCTCGGCGACGGCTTCTGCCGCCGCAGCGGCGCGCAACTGCTGGACGACCCTGCGCTGGTGGCGGTGGACGGGCGCCGCACCGTGCTGTGCCACGGCGACTCGCTGTGCGCCGACGATGCGGCGCACCAGGAATTCCGCCGCCGCACCGGCGATGCCGAATGGCGCAAAAAATTTCTCGCCCGCAGCCTGGAAGAACGCCTGGCCCTGGCGCAAAAAGCGCGCCGCCAAAGCGCCGCCGGCCATCACGGCAAACCGGCCGCGGCGCTGGATGTCAACGCAGCCGCGGTGGAGGAAACTTTCCGCCGCACCGAAGCCGAGTGGATGATTCACGGCCACACCCACCGCCCGGCAACCCACCGCCACACGGTGGACGGCCGCGAATGCACGCGCTTTGTGCTTGGCGACTGGTTCGGCGGCGAGTCGGTTTTGCGCCTCGGCGCGCGCTCACACTTGTTCGCTTAACTCCGCCAAATCCAGCACGTTGTCGCGCGACGGCCGGCCGCCGGTTTCGCCGCGCAGCCGCTCCACTTTTTCCAGATAGCCGGCGCTGACATCGTTGGTGATGTATTTGCCGTGGAAGCAGGAGCCTTCAAACTCGGAAATTTTTCCGTTTAAGGCGCAGGATTTTTCCAGGTCGGCCAACTCCTGGTAAATCAAATGGTCGGCGCCGATGAATTCGCACACCTGCGCCACATCGCGCCCGTGGGCCACCAACTCGGCGGCGGCCGGCATGTCAATGCCGTAAACATTGGGGTGGCGCACCGGCGGCGCGGCCGAGGCGAAGAACACTTTTTTTGCGCCGTTGTCGCGCGCCATCTGAATGATCTGGCGTGAAGTGGTGCCGCGCACCACCGAGTCGTCCACCAGCAGCACATTGCGCCCGCGAAACTCCGACTCGATGGCGTTCAACTTGCGCCGCACCGAAAGGGAGCGCTCGGCCTGGCCCGGCATGATGAAAGTGCGGCCGATGTAGCGATTTTTAATCAACCCCTCGCGGTATTTGACGCCGATCACCTGGGCCAGTTCCACCGCCGCGATGCGGCTGGTGTCGGGCACCGGAATAACCACGTCAATTTTATGCCCGGCCCATTCGCGTTTAATTTTTTCGCCGAGTTTTTCGCCCATGCGCATGCGCGTGCGGTAGACCGGAATGGAATCCAGAATGGAATCGGGGCGCGAGAAATACACAAACTCAAACAAGCACGGCGCATGCCGCCCGCTGGCGGCGCAGGATTCAGTGTGCACCGCGCCGCCGGCCTGCACCACCACCGCCTCGCCCGGGTTCACCTGGCGTTCCAGACTGTAGCCGAGCACATCCATGGCGATGCTTTCCGATGCAAACATGTGGCCGCCGCCGCTGCGGCCGTAAACCAGCGGGCGGATGCCGAACGGGTCGCGGAACGCGACCAGGCCGAAGTTGACAATCATCGCCACCACCGCATAGCCGCCGCGGCAGCGGCGGTACACGCCGCGCACCGCCTCAAACACCTGCGCGGTTTCCAGGCGCGGCTGGCCGCGGTGCAGTTGGTTGTTCAACTCGTGGGCGAAAACATTGAGCAGCGCCTCGCTGTCCGACATGGTGTTCAACTGGCGGAAGTCCTCGCTGAACATCTCGCGGCGCAGGTCGTCCACATTGGTCAGGTTGCCGTTGTGCGACAGCGCGATGCCGAATGGCGCGTTGACAAAAAACGGCTGCGCCTCGGCGCGCGAGTCGCTGCCGGCGGTGGGGTAGCGGACATGGCCGATGCCCATGCCGCCTTTCAACTGCACCATGTGGCGCGCCTGAAACACGTCGCGCACCAGGCCGTTGTCCTTGCGCAGGTAAACTTTGCCGCCCTCGCTGGTCATCAGCCCGGCCGAATCCTGGCCGCGGTGCTGCAGCACGGTCAGCCCTTCATACAGGGCCTCGTTCACCATGCCTTTGGGGTCAACAATGCCGATGATGCCGCACATACCGCCAGCCGCCCGGCTACTGCCGCAGCAAAAAATGCCGCGCCAGGTCCGGCGGCAGAAGATTATTAAACACCTGCGCCAGCGGCGTAAAGCGCGGCGCCAGCGCCGACTCGCCCCACCAGTCGCTGTCCGGCAGCGGCGTCGCGCCGGCGACCAAAATCAGCGCGCCGATAACCACCGCGCCGCGCGCCAGCCCGAACAAGCCGCCGAGGGTGCGGTCGGTGCCGGTGATGCCGGTGGCGGAAAACATGCGGTACAGCACCGCGCCGGCGATGGAAACCGCCAGCAACGTGCCGAGAAACAGGGCGGTGAAGGCGGCGGCGCGGCGCAGAATTAATTCATCCACGTAACCGGCAAACAAAAGTTCGGCGCGGTCCAAAAAATGAAACGCGACCCAGAACGCAAGAATCCACGCCACCAGCGACAGCGACTCGCGGACAAAACCGCGCCACGCGCCGACCACCGCCGAAGACGCAAGCAGAAAAAGAATGGCCAGGTCCACAACCACCGCGCAGCGCTCAGCGTCTCCGGTCCAAATAGTAATCGCACTCGCCGCCGCCCGCCGCGCACAACTTGCGCCGCGCATCGGCGGCCTCGGCCTGGCTGGCAAAGGAGCCGACCCAAACTCTCCACGCCAAATCGCCGCCGCCCTCCTCCACCCAGGCCTCAAACCCGCGCCCGCGAATCGCTTCGCGCATGCGGTGCGCGTTGGCCGCCTTCCGGAACGCGCCGGTACGGACAATCCATCGGTTGTTTTGGGCCGGGGGTGACGGTTGCGACGTTGAAGGCGGCGGTGGCGGTGGCGGCGGTGACGGCTGCGGTGTTGAAAGTGACGGTACCGGCGCCGGAGGTGACGGTTGCGGCGTTGAAACTGGCGGTGGCGACGTCGGAAGTGACGGTGACGGTTGCGATAATGGCGGTGGCGGCGCCGGCAATGACGGCGCCGGCCGCGGAAGCGGCGGTGCGCTGTTCTCAAACAGCGGCGGCAGGGCCAGCACCGCCGCGCCGATGAGCAGGATGGCGCCGGTGATGCGGTGCTTCAGGTTGATGGGGGCGGAGGTCACCAAAATTCAGCCGGCGTTGGCAGTGTGCGCCATTATAGCACCGACGGTGAGGAACGAGCCGAACACCACCACGCACTCACCCTCGCCGCCGGCGGCGTCACCAACGGCGGCGTCAAAAGCCGATTCAATGTCGGCGTAAGCGGTGACGGCGGCGCCACCAGCAGCGGCGGCGACTTCACCCTGCATCCATTCGGCATCGGCGCCGCGCTCACCAACGGTGGCCGCCACATACCACGCCGAGGCCGCCACCTGCCGCGCCATCTCGCGCACCGGCTTGTCAGCCAGGGCGGCAAACACGGCGCGCACTTTTTTGCAGCCAAGCGCCGTGATAAACCGGCCGAGGGCGGCGGCGGAGGCGGCGTTGTGCGCCACATCCAGCACCACCGTCGGTTTGCCGGGCTTCACTTGCAACCGCCCGGGCAGCGCCGCCGCCCTGAGCCCCCGGCGCATGGCGTCCACCGGCACCGGCCGCGCCGCGCCGAGCGCGTGCACCACGGCCAGCGCGCCGGCGGCGTTGTCCATTTGGTGGGCGCCGGGAATGCCGGGCGGCGGCAGTTGGTCCAGGACAGTGACGGCGCCGCCGGCGCCGATGTTCAACCGCCAGCCGCCGTCCCCTGTTGCCGCGGTGAATTCATGGCCGGCGCGCCACAGCGGCGCCCCGATGGCGCGCGCGCGGTCCACAATGGCGGCCGGCGCATCGGCATCGGCGGCCACCGCCGGCCGGCCGGGGCGCAGAATGCCGGCCTTCTCGGCGGCGATGGATTCACGGTCGGCGCCAAGCCAGGCGACGTGGTCCACATCAATGGCGGTGAGCAGCGCGGCATCGGCGTCCATGATGTTCACCGCGTCGCGGCGGCCGCCGAGGCCGACTTCCAGCAGCACAATGTCCGGCGCGCTTGCCGCAAAGTGATGCAGCGCGGCAAGGGTGCCGAATTCAAAATAGGTGAGCGGCACCGCGCCGCGTTTTTGTTCGACGAAAGCAAAGGCTTCGCACAACTCGGCGTCGCCGGCGGCGCGGCCGTCCACCTTCACCCGCTCGTTGTAGCGCAGCAGGTGCGGCGAGGTGTACACCGCGACGCGGTGGCCGGCGGCGCGGTACACCGACTCAAGCATGGCCGCCGCCGAACCTTTGCCGTTGGTGCCGGCGATGCTGATGACGGTGGCGCCGCCGAGGCTGCACCCCATCCGCCGCCACACCTCGGCGGCCCGTTCCAGAGTGAGGTCAACCGTGCGGTGGTGGAGGGATTGGATGTGGCCGAGCCAGTGGTGCAGGCGGCGCCGGTTCATTGCGCTTTGCCGCGCGCGGACAGCAGCATGTGCAGCAGGCGGTGCACGGTGTCGCGCATGCGGCGGCGGTCCACGATGCGGTCGATGGCGCCGTGGCTGAGCAGGAACTCCGACTTCTGAAAACCGTCGGGCAGCGTCTCGCGCACCGTCTGCTCGATGACCCGCGGCCCGGCGAAACCCACCAGCGCGCCGGGTTCGGCGATGATGATGTCGCCGAGCATGGCCAAACTGGCCGACACGCCGCCCATGGTCGGGTCGGTCAGCACCGTGATGTAGGGAATGCGCTGCGCGCTGAGGCGCTTCAGGGCCGCGGCGGTTTTGGACATCTGCATCAGCGAGAACAGCGACTCCTGCATGCGCGCCCCGCCGCTGGCGCAAAAACAAACCATGGGGACGAAGCGCTCGGCCGCGTTTTCCACCCCGCGCACGAAACGCTCACCCACCACCGAGCCCATGGAGCCGCCCATGAAACGAAACTCAAAACACGCGGCGACCAGCGGCATGCCCTTGAGCAAGCCTTCCACCACCACCAGCGCGTCGCTCTCGCCGGTTTCTTTTTGCATGTCGCTCAGGCGATCTTTGTATTTGCGCGTGTCGCGGAATTTAAGCATGTCGCTGGGGCGCACACCGCCGCCGATCTCACGCTGCTCGCCCTCGTCCAGAAATCCCTGCAGCCGCGCGCGCGCGCCGAGGCGCAGATGGTGTCCGCACTTCGGGCAGACTTGCAGGTTGCGCTCCAGTTCGGCGCGGTACAGCACCGCGTCGCAACTGGAGCATTTGCTCCACAACCCCTCCGGCACGCCGCGCTTGCCCAGTCCGCTGGCGGCGCGGGATTTAATTTTCGGCGGGATGATTTTGTTGAACCAGTTCACCGCAGCGCCCCGGCAAACGCGCGAATTTTTTCGGCGTCCTTGACGCCCGGCGCCGACTCCACGCCGCTGCTGACATCCACCGCATATGGCGCGACGGCGCGCACCGCCTCAGCCACGTTATCGGCGCGCAGGCCGCCGGCCAGAATTAACGGCAACTTGCGCGCCTGTGGAACCAGCGGCCAGTCCGCCCTGCGGCCGGTGCCGCCGGGCGTGTCGTCATCGCCGGCGTCCACCAGCAGCGCGGCGGCGGCCGGGTAATTTTTTTCCGCGGCGGTGAGGGAATCAGAATCGCGCAGGCGCACCGCCTTGATATAGGCGCGGCCGAAACCGCCGCAGAAATCAGCCGGCTCATCACCGTGAAACTGCAAAAAATCCAGCGCCACCGCCGCCAGCACGGCGCGCACCTGCCCCGCCTCCGGGTTGACAAAAACGCCGACGCGGTGGACAAACGGCGGCGCCGCCCGGGCCAGCGCGGCGGCCTGTTCGGCGGACACAAACCTCGGACTCGACGGATAAAACACCAGGCCAACGGCGTCAGCGCCGGCCTCGGCGGCGGCGCGCACGGCAGCGGCGGCGGTGATGCCGCAAATTTTAATTTTTGTGCGAGGTTTCACCGGCGAAAGAAAAGAAAAAAGATTTTACCAGAACCGGCAAACATTCAGCGGCGCCTCCACTTTGTACTGCGGCGGATAAGTCACCCGCGCCAAATACAGGCCGTCGGGCGGCGCGGTGGCGCCGGCCAGGGCGCGCTCGCCGGACGCCAGAACCTGCGCCGCCCAGGCCGGCTCATGTTCGCCGCCGCCCACCGCAAGCAGGGTGCCGGCAAGGTTGCGCACCATGTGGTGCAAGAAACCGTCAGCCTCCACATCAAGCCACAGCCAGGGGCCGCTGCGGTTGACTTCCAGACGGTGCACGGTGCGCAACGGCGAGCGCGCCTGGCATGCCGCCGCGCGCAACGCGCTGAAATCGTGGCGGCCGACAAAACAGCGCGCGGCTTCGGCCATGGCATCGACGCTGAGGGCGCGGCGGTGCCAGGTGACTTTGCGGCGCAGGTAGGTCGGCGGCGTGCCGCGGTTGAGGATGACGTAGCGGTACCAGCGCGCGAGGGCCGAAAAGCGCGCGTGAAAACCCGCGTCAACCGCGACGATGTGCAGCAGGGAAACGCTGTCCGGCAATTCGGTGTTCACGCCGCGCAACCAAGAGCGCAGTTCGCGCCGCGCGCGCGTTTCAAAGTGAACCGCCTGGGCGCAGGCATGCACGCCGGTGTCGGTGCGGCCGGCGACGGTGACGGTGATGTTTTCGTCGGCGACTTTGCCGATGGCGCGCTCCACCGCATCCTGCACCGTCGCCACCCCCAGGCCGTCCTGCCGCTGCCAGCCGCAAAATTCGCTGCCATCGTATTCCAGCAGCGCGGCGTAGCGGGTCGGGGAAACCATTCATGCATTATAATCACCGCGTGGACACGCCGCGCAAAAACTCCCCCGCGCTTCCCGACGATTCCGGCCATTTTGGAATCTACGGCGGGCGTTATGTGCCGGAGACGCTGATGCCGCTGATATTGGAAGTGGAAAAAGCATATGCCAAAGCAACCGCCGACGATTCGTTTCAGCGCGAATTTGACCAGTACGCAAAGCACTACATCGGCCGCCCGAGCCCGCTGTATTTCGCCCGCCGCCTGAGCGCGCATTTCGGCGGTGCAAAAATCTACTTCAAGCGCGACGAACTCAACCACACCGGCGCGCACAAAATTAACAACACCCTCGGGCAGATTCTACTGGCGCGGCGCATGGGCAAGACGCGCATCATCGCCGAAACCGGCGCCGGCCAGCACGGCGTGGCGGCGGCGACGGTATGCGCGTTGTTCGACCTGCCGTGCGTGGTCTACATGGGCGAGACCGACATCGCGCGACAAGCGCCGAATGTGTTTCGCATGAAATTGCTCGGCGCCGAGGTGGTGCCGGTGACCAGCGGCACCGCGACATTGAAAGACGCGATGAACGAGGCATTGCGCGACTGGGTGAAGAATGTGGACAACACTTTTTACATCATCGGCACCGTCGCCGGCCCCCACCCTTACCCGGCCATGGTGCGCAATTTCCAATCGGTCATCGGGCACGAAGTGCGCGAGCAGATGCACCAAGCCGAGGGCCGCCTGCCGGACACGCTCATCGCCTGCATCGGCGGCGGCTCCAACGCCATGGGCTTGTTTCATCCTTTCCTCGGTGACGGCAGCGTACGCATGCTCGGCGTGGAGGCGGCCGGCAAGGGCATCGCAAGCGGACTGCATGCGGCATCGCTCACCGGCGGCGAGCCCGGCGTTTTGCACGGCAACCGCACCTACCTTTTGCAGACCGACGACGGGCAAATCAAAGATGCGCATTCCATCTCGGCCGGCCTGGACTACCCCGGCATCGGCCCGGAACACGCCCACCTTCACGACCGCGGGCGGGTGAAATACGTATCGGCCACCGATGCCGAGGCCCTGGAGGCCTTTCAACTGTGCTCCAAACTGGAGGGCATCATCCCGGCCCTGGAACCGTCGCACGCCCTCGCCTGCACGGCAAAAATCGCGCCGCAGAAAAAATCCGACCACTTAATCGTGATGAACATGTGCGGGCGCGGCGACAAGGATGTGTTTGCGGTCGCCGAACATCTGGGGGTGAAGTTGTGAACGCGGCACGGCTGGAACAACGTTTTGCCGCCATAAAAAAAAGCGGGCGCGGCGGACTGGTGACGTTCCTCACCGCCGGCGACCCGGACGGGGAAACTTTCCGGCAAATTTTGAACGGCCTGCCGGCGGCCGGCGCCGATGTGATTGAAATCGGCATGCCGTTCTCCGACCCGGTGGCCGACGGCCCGGCGATTCAGGCGGCCGGCCTGCGCGCGTTGCAGGCCGGCATAACGCTGAAAAAGATTCTGCAGGCGGTGCGGGAGTTTCGTGCAACGGATGCGGCCACGCCGCTGGTGCTGATGGGCTACTACAATCCAATCTACCGTTACGGCGCGGAAAAATTTGCCAGCGATGCCGCCGATGCCGGCGCCGACGGTTTAATCATCGTGGACCTGCCGCCCGAGGAAGCCGCCGAGTTGCGCGAGCCGGCGGTCAAGGCCGGCCTGCACTGGATCTGCCTGGTCACGCCCACCACCGACGGCGCGCGCATGAAAAAAATCCTCGCGCACGCCGGCGGTTTTGTCTACTACGTCTCCATCGCCGGCATCACCGGCACCCACTCCGCCGAATTGCAGGCGGTCCGGGAGGCCGTCACCGGCATCCGCCGCCACACCGACCTTCCGGTGGCCGTCGGCTTCGGCATCCGCACCCCTGAACAAGCCGCCGCCGTCACCCAAGCCGCCGACGCGGCGGTGGTGGGGTCGGCACTGGTGGGGACAATCGCCGAGTCGCTGGACGGCGCACGGGGGGAAATAGCGGAAAAGGTTTTGCGGCGGGTGGGGGAGTTGGCGGGGAAGTGAGAGACCGCTATCTCTTCCCGCTTAGTATCCACTGCCGCACTTTTCGTATCACATTTTCGCCCGCGCGTTTAACCGGTCTGAGACTCGCAATAGCCCTGGGCCTGCCCTGCTCATCAAGCGACACAGACAAAACCTGCTCGGCGGGAATTGTTTCATTGTAATTCTTGTTCATTTTGAATCCTCCCCAGCGCAATTTGCGTGTAGTCGGGGTCAATCTCAAACCCGATAAATTTACGGCTATCCTGAACCGCGGCCACCCCGGTCGTGCCGCTTCCCATGAACGGGTCCAGCACCGTCTGCCGCTCAATTGTGAACAGGCGAATCAGTTGGCGCATGACAAGCACCGGCTTGACCGTCATATGCCCGGTTGCTTTTCCTTTTTTAGGCTTGGGGCATTCCAGTATGGTTCCGGGAAACCCGTTGCCCATAACGGACTGCTCCGGCGATATCAGGCCGGTTTTGTGCGCCAGCCAGTTGTTGATGAACGTCCCTTCCCGGGGCTTTTGCGCAAGAACGATGGGCTCAAACTGCGGCTTCAACTGCGGCGTCTTCCGCCCCGCAATTTCGCGGATGATTTCAAGTTTTTCATTCTGCGGCAGTTTCATCTTGCGCACAAAATGCTCCTGGGAAAACGCCTTGGCCTGCCCCTCGTATTTCCACGCCAGCATGTCCCGAATCTCAAAACCGGCGCGGTCAAACGCCGACCCCACCGCATATGACAGCCGCGCCTGGCAAAAAACCGCGGCAAAGCCGCCGGGTTTCAACACCCGGTAAATCCCGCCGGCCACATTGAACATGAACTCCTCAAGATGTTTCCCCTGCTGCTTGTCGAACTTCATCCCCGTCGGCAGCCCCCCGATGACTCCGGGTTTGACTCTTTTGTCCAGTTTGGATTTATCCCAATCACCATCCATTCCATCCAGAAAATAAGGCGGGTCGGTGGCAACAAAATGCACCGA
This sequence comes from Gammaproteobacteria bacterium, assembly GCA_028817275.1. Taxonomy (GTDB): domain Bacteria; phylum Pseudomonadota; class Gammaproteobacteria; order Arenicellales; family Spongiicolonaceae; genus Spongiicolonus; species Spongiicolonus versatilis. Next base: position 18,708 of record JAPPPZ010000014.1, on the reverse strand, counting down.
ATCCGCAGGCAGGCCGTCCATTCCTTCCAGACAATCAATGTTGCGGACATCCCACATTTCGGGCCCGTTGCCGCGCAAATTCCCATCCGGAATTTTACATTCTTTTCTTTGCATGCCCGCCATTATACCGCCCGGCAAAATGAGAAAAATGATTTACAGCGCAAACTTCACTGAGCGAATCCGTTCACAAGACAACAGGACAAACTCAGGGTTGATTTCAAAACCCACGCCATTCCGCCCCTCGATTGCCGAGGCAATAAGCGCCGTCCCCGATCCCAGAAAAGGATCAAGCACCGTTTCCCCGACATAACTGTATGCCTTAATCAGCCGCTGAGGCAACTCCACCGGAAACGGCGCCGCATGGCTGCGGTTGCCGCCGCTTTTTTCCGGCTTCATCAGCCACACATCCGAGTTTTTCAGGCTGAGCCAGAAATCTTTGTCCAGCCGGGAATCTTCCTTGTCCTTTTTGCTGAGGTGCCCGTATTTGGCAAAGCCTTTTTTCTCCGGCTTGCCGAATTCCAGAATGTATTCGTGCATATTGTTAATCAATATGCCGCCGGGATACGGATAGGTGCCGAAATGCGCGCGCACCCCGTTGGTTTTGTGCCAGATAATATCGCGCTTAAAAACAAAGCCGATGCTCTCGCACAAATCTATGCTTTTGCCCACAAGGTTAAGCGTTCTGAAACTGTTGTTCTCCCTGAGGGGAAGATTCATGATGTTCAGAAAAAACTTCCGGCCCGGCTGCAGCACGCGAAAAACCTCCGCCCACACCCTGCCAATCTCCCCAAACCACGAATCAAGTTGATGGACATTGCCCAGGTCATTGTCCAGATTCCTGGAATACATCTTCGCATTGAAATACGGCGGCGATGTGATGCACAGATGAACGCTGCCATCGGCAACAGCCGACATATCCTGGGAGTTGCCGTGAACAACCGACTGGGTTGTCCGCCCAATCCGAATTTTTGAGATTGTTTCAACTTCAGCGCCTCCCCTCTTCCGGCCGGCGCACTTCACCCGGTCTATGTCATCCAGATTAAAACGATACTGGCCGCTGGCGGATTTGCGCGCTTTGACAAGCCCTTCCCTGGCCAGCGCGCGCACACGGTCCACCGAGACCCCAAGATAGGACGCCACCTCCACCACCGACAAATATTGCCTGTTCTGGTAATCCATTGCCTCATGCAGTTTTTCTCAACCCCACCCCCTCCCCCGCCAGCACCTCGGCGATCTGTACGCTGTTCAGCGCCGCGCCTTTGCGCACGTTGTCGGACACCACCCACAGGTTCAGGCCGTTGGGGTGCGAGATGTCTTCGCGCACGCGGCCGACGAAGACTTGGTTGCGGTTGGCGGCGTCGCTGGCGGCGGTGGGGTAGCCGCCGGGTTTGTGTTCGTCAATGACGCTGACGCCGGGGGCGCCGGCGAGAATTTCCAGCGCCTCGGCCGCGCTCAGTTTGTCGCGCGTTTCCAGGTGCACCGCCTCGGAGTGGCCGTAGAACACCGGCACCCGCACCGCCGTCGCGTTGATGCGGATGGTTTCATCCTCCAGAATTTTCCGCGTTTCCCAGACAATTTTCATTTCCTCGCGGGTATAGCCGTTGTCCTGAAAAACGTCGATGTGCGGCACGGCGTTGAAGGCGGCCTGCTTGGCGCCGCCCGAAGTTTGCGCCGGGCGGCCGTTCAGCAGCGCCGCGCTCTGCTCGGCCAACTCGGTGACGGCGCGGCGGCCGGCGCCGGAAACCGACTGGTAGGTGCACACATTCACCCGCGCAAGTCCGGCGGCGTCATACAGCGGCTTCAACGCCACCACCAGTTGGATGGTGGAGCAGTTGGGGTTGGCGATGATGCCGCGGTGGCCGGCGACGGCGTGCGGGTTCACCTCCGGCACCACCAGCGGAATTTCCCGGTCGTAGCGAAACTGCGAACTGTTGTCGATCACCACGCAGCCGGCGCCCACCGCGCGCGGCGCAAACTCGGCCGACACCGTTGCGCCGGCCGAGGACAGCGCGATGTCGGCGCGGGAAAAATCAAACTTCGCCAACTCGCCGACGCGCAACTCGGCGCCGCCGCAATGCACCGTCTCCCCGGCCGAACGCTCGCTGGCCAGCGCGAACACCTCGGCCAGCGGCAATGCGCTCTCGGCCAGGATTTCCAGCATGGCCTCACCCACCACGCCGGTGGCGCCGACCACGGCGACGCGATAACCGGCGGCCATCAGTTAAACACCCACGGCGCTTCCGCTTTGCGGCGCGCCTCAAATTTTTCAATCTCGCCACGGTGCTGCAGAGTCAGCCCGATGTCGTCCAGACCGTTGAGCAGGCGTTCTTTAAGCGCTGCGTCCACGGTGAACCGGAACACCTCGCCGGCCGGCGCCGTCACCGTCTGCGCCGGCAGGTCCACCGCGATTTTGCAGCCCGGCGCCGCCGCCACCTCGGCGAACAGTTGGTCCACCTCCGCCGCCGCCAGCGCCACCGGCAGGATGCCGTTCTTAAAACAGTTGCCGTAAAAAATATCGGCAAAACTCGGCGCGATGATGCAACGAATGCCGTAGTCCAGCAGCGCCCACGGCGCATGCTCGCGCGACGAGCCGCAGCCGAAATTGTCGCGCGCCAGAAGCACCTGTGCGCCACGGTAATGCTCGTGGTTGAGCACAAAATCCGGGTTCAGCCGCCGCTTGCCGTGGTCGTCACCCACATCGCCGGGGTCAAGGTAGCGCCAGTCGTCAAAAAGATTGGGCCCGAAACCGCTGCGCGCGATGGACTTCAGATACTGCTTCGGAATGATCTGGTCAGTGTCCACATTGGGCCGGTCCAGCGGCACCGCCACGCCGTGCACCTGTTGAAAAGATTCCACCGTCAACCCTCCGCGCTGGTATCGACAAAATGCCCGGCCACCGCCGCCGCCGCCGCCATCACCGGCGACACCAGATGGGTGCGGCCGCCGCGCCCCTGGCGGCCCTCAAAGTTGCGGTTGGAGGTGGACGCGCAACGCTCGCCCGGCGCCAGGCGGTCGGCGTTCATCGCCAGGCACATGGAACAGCCCGGCTCGCGCCACTCAAAACCGGCCTCGGTGAACACGCGGTCCAAACCTTCCTCCTCGGCCTGCTTCTTCACCAGGCCGGAGCCCGGCACCACCATCGCCAGGCGGATGCTGCCGGCCACCCGCCGGCCGCGCACCTGGTCGGCGGCGGCGCGCAGGTCCTCAATGCGGCCGTTGGTGCAGGAACCGATGAAAACTTTGTCCAAGCCGATGCCGGCAATCGCCTCGCCGGCGCGCAAATCCATGTAGCGCAATGCGGCGGCCATGCTCTGGCGGCGCACCGGGTCGGCCTCAAAGGCCGGGTCGGGCACCACGCCGTCCACCGGCACCGTCATCTCCGGCGAGGTTCCCCAACTCACCTGCGGTTTAATGGCGGCGGCGTCCACCGCCACCTCATGGTCGAAAACGGCGCCCTCATCCGACACCAGTTCGCGCCAGGCGTTGGCCGCGGACTCCCAAACGGCGCCGCGCGGCGCAAAGGGCCGGCCGCGCACGTAGTCAATGGTGGTTTGGTCCACGGCAATGATGCCGGCGCGGGCGCCGGCCTCGATGGACATGTTGCAAACGGTGAACCGGCCTTCCATGCTGAGCGCGCGAATGGCGTCGCCGGCGTACTCCACCGTGCAGCCGGTGGCGCCGGCGGTGCCGATTTGGGCGATGACGGCGAGGATGATGTCCTTGGCGCCGACGCCGGGGCCGGTGGCGCCGCTGACGGTGACGCGCATGTTGCGCGATTTTTTCATGCGCAGGCACTGGGTGGCCAGGACATGCTCCACCTCCGATGTGCCGATGCCGAAAGCCAGGGCGCCGAGGGCGCCGTGGGTGCTGGTGTGCGAGTCGCCGCACACGATGGTCATGCCGGGCATGGTGGCGCCCTGCTCCGGGCCAATCACGTGGACGATGCCCTGGCGCGAGTCGTTCATGGTGAACTCGGTGATGCCGAACTCGGCGCAGTTGCGGTCCAGCGTCTCCACCTGAATGCGCGACACCGGGTCGGCGATGCCGGCCACGCCGCCGCCGCGCCCGGTGGTGGGCACATTGTGGTCCGGCACCGCCAGCGAGGCCCCGGCCCGCCACACCCGGCGCCCGGCCAGGCGCAGGCCCTCAAAAGCCTGCGGCGAAGTCACCTCGTGCACCAGTTGCCGGTCCACATACAGCAGCGCGCTGCCGTCATGGTCAACCCGCACCACATGCGAATCCCACAACTTGTCATACAAAGTCCGGGGCGTGCTCATGGGGCGGGATTATAACACCGTCGCCGCCGCCTTCACCCTCTCGCCGGGGTTGACGCCGGCGCCGGAGCGGCGTAATGTTCCCCCCGCAACTGAACATTCAGGGAGTCCGACCCCGGTCGGGTCTCCTGTGGAATACAAAACCCATCCATAGAATCGGCGATGGCCGGAAAAAAACAGCAAAACGAAGTTTCCGCGCCGCCGTGGAAAAACAAACTGTACTTCGGCGACTGTCTGGAAGTCATGACGGCATTGGACGACGACGGCCGGCCGCTGGTGGCCGACGAGTCGGTTGACCTGGTCTATCTTGACCCGCCGTTTAACTCCAAAGCCAACTACAACATTATTTTCGGCAAAGGCGCGGACAAGCAGGCGCAGATGCATGCGTTTTCCGACACCTGGCAATGGGGCGGGCGGGGGACGCAGGATGTGCTTGACATTGAAAGGGCGCTGGCGCACCCGGCGCAAAGATTCATCGAAGGACTGCACGGGATACTCGGTGACTCGGGGATGATGGCCTACCTTGGTTACATGGCCAAGCGGCTGGCCGTGGTCCGGGACAAAATGAAGCCGGCCGCGAGCATTTACCTGCACTGCGACCCGACGGCCGGGCACTACCTGAAAATTATGATGGACAGTATTTTCGGTGCGGAGAATTATCGCAATCAAATTATATGGAAGCGCCGCAAGGAAGTACACAACCTGGCGAAAAAGCACCTGGGCAGAACCCACGACACAATTTATTTTTACGCCAAATCCGCCAAGGCGGTTTACCGGACACAATTTCTTCCATATGGCGAAGAGTACGTCGCTCAAAACTACAAACACGAGGATGAAAAAGGCCCGTATTGTTTGCTCCCGTGCACCAACGAGTTGGGCGGAAACAAGCCCTACACGTTCCAGGGCATCACCCGCGCATGGCGTTTTGAGCCAGAGCGCATGGAACAAATGCTCCGCGACGGGCTGCTCGTCCAATTAAGACCGAACAGCCCGTTTCGCTACAAAAAATACCTCAAGGACGCCGAAGGCGTTCCGTTGCAGGACGTCTGGACCGACATTGCCCCGGTGCGGGGAAAAGAAAGCCTCGGCTACCCGACGCAAAAACCGGCCCAACTGCTGAGAAGAATCGTGGAGATGTCGTCAAAGAAAGGCGACACCGTGCTGGACCCGTTCTGCGGCTGCGGCACCACCATTGCCGCCGCCGAACTCCTCGGCCGCCGCTGGATTGGCATCGACATCTCGGTCGCCGCAATAAAAATTGTAACCCGGGCGAGAAAAGAACTCGGCGGGGAGCAGAACTTTGTGCTGTTCGGCATTCCGCAGGGCATGGAAGAGGCGCGCAAACTTGCCGAGAGCGACCGTCTGAGATACGAGCAATGGCAAATAAACACAGTGCCCGGCCTCGCGCCCAACGACAGAAAAAATCAGGAGGGTTATGACGGCCTCGGCCGCTTCCTTGAAAACACCGGCGCCGCCGAAGGCAAGCCGCCCATGCGCACCATCACCGCCGAGGTGAAATCCGGCAAGGGCGGCGTCAGTGCGGCGCAACGCAACCACTTGAAAGTCCATGTGGAGCAGAACGGCTCGGCCATGGGAATTTTTCTCACGCTGGAGCAGGACGCCGCAACAGAGAATTGGTGCAAAGCCCAGGGTTTCTACCAGATGCCCGGCTCGGTGAAGAAATACCCGAAGTTTCAGGTCTACTCGGCGGCGCAGTATTTTGACCGCGAGGAACCGAATGTCCCGCCCATGCTCGACCCCATGACCGGCAAGCCGGTGCAGGAAGAATTCTTCTCGCCAAAGTAAAAAGCGGCGCCACCGGCCGTGGAAACGCCGCCTCAGTGCACCGAATCCCCGACCATCTTAACCGTCGCCGCCGGCACTTCGCCGATGACGGTGACGTGGTGGTCGCCGACGGTACGTCCAAATGCATGAACGGCGCCCATGGGATGCAGGCCGCGCAGCGGGTTGTCGGCGGTGGCGGCCGGCTGGATGAAAATGGAAACCGCGGCCATGCCGTCGCCGAGCACCAGGTGCGACATGGCGGCGGCGTTGCCCGGGGCGTTGCGGCGGAGGCGGCGGGTGACGGTGAAGCCGGGCGGCATGGCGCCCACCGTCCACCGCATGGCGCCGGCATCACCGCCGGCGGCGCGGCGGCCGCTTTCCACCCACACCAAATCGCCGCCGCTGCCCGGCGCGAGGTCGGCATCGGTGATGGCGGCATCGGTATTGATGTCGGTGAACATGTATTTTTCCAGCGCGCGGCCATCGGCGCCGGTGACATCCATGCGCAGCAGCAAACCGCTGGCGGCGTCGGGCCACAGTTGGTAGCCGTAGCGGTAAACATCTTTGGGCGTGATGGCGATGCGATGCACTTTGCGGCCGGCGACGCGGCTGTGGCCGGCTTCGGTGACGGTGTAGAATTTTTCGATGCGCGCCAGATCGCCGCCGGGCAGCGCGGGGAAAGATTCTTCGGCGGCCTGGCGGTAGTGTTTGAATCCGATTTTGCGCCCGGGCAGGTAGCACCAGACATTTTCACTGTCGCGGATTAACTCGCGGGGTTTGCCGTTCAGCGAGAACAGTCTTTCCTTCACCGCCCCGCCGCTGGCGCGGTGAAAAATTTGAATTGTTTCCATCTGCGCGCCGTGCGCGTAAACAAAAACGCCCCGGTAATCCAGATTGCGCGCCGCATGGTTGATGCGCATCAGCCAGTCCATGGCGTCGCCGCCGGCCGCCGGTGGCGCGCACAAAAACAGTGCGGCGCAAAAGAAAAGACTACTCTTCTTCATGCACCACAAACCGCGTGTAGGACATCAGGCCGCTGAGGCCGTGGGCGCCGTGGAATTCTCCGTGGTCCACCAGAAAAGCGTTGAGCGCCGATTCGGTTTGCGGCGTCACCGGCCTCACCGGCACCTTTGTTACCGTCGTCACCGCCGGCGGCGCAAAAAAATCGCCCACCACCAGCGCCACCGCCAATGCCGCCGCCGCCGCCAGCGCGCCGCCCGGCCACCACCACAACCGCAGCCGCCGCAACGCAAAACGCGGCCGGCGTCTTTTCACCGCCGCCGGCCGGTGCGGCGCCTCGTCCAGCAGCGCCTCCGCCACCCGCGCCGCCACGCCGCCGCCTTTAATGTGGCGGTGCTCGCCGCGCAGGACGCCGCCGATAAAATGGTAGCGGGCCCACACCGCGCGCTGGCCGCCCCCGCCCTCACCGCCGGCCAGCAGGCGGGCGAGGGAATCGCCGGCGTCGCGCGGGCGGAGTTCACCGTCGGTGAGCGCCGAAATTTTTTCTTTGTGGTCGTTCATGGTCAAAATCCCCGCGCTTGCAACTCGACGCTGAGCGCCTCGCGCGCGCGAAAAATCCGCGAGCGCACGGTGCCCACCGGGCAGCCCATCACGCCGGCGATTTCATCGTAACTGAGGCCGTCCATCTCACGCATCAGCAACGCCTCGCGGAACACCGCCGGCAAATTGCGCAGGGCGGCCTGCAGGCATTGTGACAATTCCCGCTGCAAAATGTTCCCCTCCGGCGTCGCCCCGTCGCGCAACGCCGCGGCGCCGGCCTGCGCGGCGTCCTCCACCGCAACCGACGCCGAGCGCATGCGGCGGCCGCTGGAGGCGAGAAAATTTTTCGCGCTATTGACCGCGATGCGGTACAGCCAGGTGTAAAAAAGACTGTCGCCGCGAAAGCCGGGCAGCGCGCGGTAGGCGCGGATGAACACTTCCTGGCACAAGTCCTCCACATCGCGCGGGTCAAACACATGGCGCGCGATAACGCCGCCGATTTTCCACTGGTAGCGCGCCACCAGCAGGTTGAACGCGTCGCGGTCGCCGGCCTGCACCCGCGCCACCAGCGCCTGGTCGGTGTCTTCCGGCACGGCGCGGGCAGCGTTTACCGTTCGCGGAACCAGACCACGGCGGCGGATACCTCGGTGCTGCTCTTGTCCCGCACCAGCGGGCTGTCGGCGGCGTCGCCGGCGAGGGTGGTGTGGTCCACGCCGATGTTCACCGCCCACGACTCGCCGCCGCCGAACGGCAGCGGGATGAACGTCTCCAGCGACAACGTCCACGACTGGATGCCGCCGCCGATTTGCGAGCAGTAATTCATGCCCCTGTAGTTGTCGTTGCCCGCTGCCACAACGGCGCACTCGCCCATCTTCGTACCGGCGTCGCTCCCGTTGTTGCCAATCACGCCGAAATATTTCTGCGTGCGCCCCTTGTCGGCGTAGTTGACGCCGATGCCGGCCTCAAGAAAACCGAACAGCGGGTAACTCACCTCGGCATTGGCGACCAGGTCGCCGTCGACGGTGGCGATGCCGAGCTCAAAGCCGAAGCCGCCCTCCTGCTGCTGCCATTCTTCGCCGCCTTCCCCCTCGTCGCCGAACTGGAAGCCCAGCCCGATGCTGGCCCCGCCGTCCACATCGGGCAGGCCGCTGAGGTAGGCGGAGTCGCCCGAGTCGCGCCCCAGGTCGTAGCCCCCGTTCACGGAGACGGCGGCGCGGCCGGCGCACCAGAACGCGGCGCCAACGCCTTCAACGCCGGCGGATGCGCGGTGCAGGCCGAAGCCGCCGGCGCAGGATTCATCGCGCTGCCATTCCCAGTTGATGAGCGGCAGGGCGGTGGTCTCGGTCTTGTCGCTGCCCTCGTATTCGGCCCCGTAGCCGGCGCCGAGGCCGAGCATCAGCGAACTTTGCCCGGCGCCGGCGCTGAGCGGCAGCAGGGCACTGAGCAGGAGGATAAGTCGAATTTTCATGTGCTAAATCCGGGTTGGTTAAAGGGGGGACAAATATACCACAGTGCGGTAAAATCCGCACCATGGCCCGGGCGCGCAAAATTCTTCTCCCGCTGTTTTTTCTGGCGGCGGGCGTGGCCGGTTTCGCGTGGTTCAACGCGCGGACGCCGCCGCCGGTGACGGCGGACGTGGAGCAGAAAACGTGGGCGGTGACGGTGGAGGAAGTGGCGTTGGTAACGGCGCGGCCGGCGCTGCGGCTGGTGGGCGTGGTGGAGTCGCCGCACCGCACCGACCTGCGCGCGGCGGTGGACGCCGAGGTGGCCGCGGTGCATGTGCTGGCCGGCGAGCCGGTGCGCGCCGGGCAGGCGCTGGTGCAACTGGACGACGCCGACCTGCAACTGCAACTGCAGCAGCGCGAGGCCGACGTGGCCGAGGCCGAGGCCAGCCTGGCCAGCGAGAAGATTCAGTTTGAGGCCGACCGCAAATCCCTGGCGCGGGAGACCGTGCTTTATGAACTGGCGCAAAAGGACACCGGGCGGCACCAGCGGGTGGTGAAGTCGCAAAGCGAGGCCGAGGCGCAACTGGACCGCTCGCGCAGTGAACTGCAACGTGCCGGCCTGCAACTGGTGGCGCGGCAGTTGGCGGTGGACGGCCACCCGGCGCGAATGGCGATGCTGCGGGCGCAGATGGCGCGCGCCGAGGCGCTGCGCGACCAGGCGCTGCTGGACTTGCAGCGGGCGACGGTGACCGCAAAATCGGACGGCAAGGTGACGGCGGTGCATGTGGCGGCGGCCGGGCGGGTGGCGGCGGGCGCCGCGCTGGTGACGATGTTTGACCGCTCGCTGGTGGAGGTGCGGGCGCAGATTCCGGACCGCGACCTGCCAAAGGTGCGGCGCGCCCTGGCCGGCGGCCTGGGCGTGGCCGGGGAAACGGTGGTGGACGGCGCGCGGCTGGCGCTCACCCTTGACCGGCTGGCCGCCGATGTGGCGCCGGGCCAGGGCGGCGTGGACGCAATGTTCCGGCTGGCCGAGTCGGCGCCGGCGCCGGAGTTGGGGCGGGTGGTGGAGTTGTTTGCGCACCTTGCGCCGGAGCCGGCGGTGGTGGCGGCGCCGCGCCAGGCGCTGTACGGCAACAGCAAGATGTTCAAGGTGGTGGACGGCAAACTGGCGGCGGTGGCGGTGCAATTGGTGGGCCGCACCTTCACCAACGGCGGTGACAATGGCGACAGCCGGCTGTTAGTGCGCTCGGCGCAACTGGACGACGGCGACCTGCTGGTGGTGTCGGCGCTGCCCAACGCCGTGCAGGGATTGCCGGTGCGCATCGCGCGCTGATGGCAACCGGCGAAGTCAACAGCGGCGGACTCATCGGCCGTTTTGCCGCCCATCCGCTGGCGGCAAACCTGAGCATGGCCATCATGGTCTTCGCCGGGGTGTGGGCGACCTTCCAACTGAACAAGCAATTCCTGCCGGACTTCTCCATCGGCCAGGTGACGGTGTCGGTGGCATGGTCGGGGGCCGGCGCCGGCGATGTGGAGAGCGGCATCGCCGCCCCCCTGGAGCAGGCCTTGCGCAGTGTGGATTTGGTGCAGAGCGTCACCAGCACCTCGGTGCCGGGGCGGGCGGTGGTGACCTTGATGTTCAAGAACGAGGCCGACATGAACCTGGCCGTGGAGCAGGTGCGGCAGGAGGTGGCGTTGGTGAGCGACCTGCCGCCGACGGCGGAAATGCCGGTGGTGACGCGCGCGGTGGACTACGACAACGTGGCGCGGGTCATCCTCAGCGGCCAATCGCTGCGCGACTTGGCGCTGCTGGCGCGGGAGTATGAGCGGGAGTTGCTGGCGCGCGGCATCAGCAAAATCCGCATGAGCGGGCTGCCGTCCGAGGAGATCGCGATACAGGTGCCGCAGATCAAACTGAACGAACTCGGCCTGTCGCTGGTGGACATCGGCCAGGCCGTTGCGCGCAACTCGCAGGACCTGCCGGCCGGCGCCGCCGGTCGCGGCGAGGGTGCGCGGCAAATCAGGTTCCTGAGCCAGCGGCGCGACGAAATCGCCTTTGAGCAGATGCCCTTCACCAGCGACGCCGATGGCCGCGAGTTGCGCATCGGCGACGTGGCCGCCGTCACCCGCCGCGCCCGCACCGGCCAGGTCCTGCTGCGGCATGAGGGGCGCCCGGCCATTGAAATGTCGCTGCTGCGCACCGAGGCCGCCGACAGCCTGCAGGCGGCGAAAGTGCTTGCGGCATGGGTGGCCGACACGCGCCCGCGCCTGCCGCAGGGGGTGAGCCTGAGCCTGGCCTCGGAGGACTGGAAGTTCCTGCAACAGCGCATCGCCCTGCTGGTGAAGAACGGCGCCGGCGGGCTGGTGCTGGTGATGCTCATCCTGTTCCTGTTCATGCCGGGGCGCATTGCGACGTGGATAGCGGTGGGCATCCCGGTGTCGTTCCTCGGCATGCTGTGCGTGCATTACTTCCTCGGCGGCAGCATCAACATGGTCAGCATGTTCGCCATGATCATGGCCATCGGCATCATTGTGGACGACGCCATCGTGGTCGGCGAGAACGCCCTGGCCCGGCGTGAGGCCGGCGCCGACGCCCTCACCGCCGCCGTCCGCGGGGCGCGCAGCATGCTGCCGCCGGTGGCCGCCTCCAGCGGCACCACCATCGCCGCTTTCCTGCCGCTGTTCCTGGTGACCGGCACCGTGGGCAGCATTGTCGGCGCCATCCCCACGGTAGTGGTGTGCGTCATCATCGCCTCGCTGGTGGAGTGCTTCCTCATCCTGCCCGGCCACCTGCACCACACCCTGCGCAAGTCGCCGGCGCATGCGGCGGTGGCGGCCGGCCGACTGCGGCGGCGGCTGGACGACGGCTTCAAGCACGTGCGCGAGCGGTGGTTCCGGCCGCTGGTGTCGGCGGCGGTGGACAACCCGTGGGCGACGGTGTCGTTCAACTTCGCCATGATCCTGGTCGCTTTCGGGCTGGTGGCCGGCGGGCTGGTGAAGTTTGAGTTCTTCCCGACGCCGGAGGGGCGGGTGGTGAGCGCCTCGGTGGGCTTCGTGCCGGGCACGCCGCGCCGGGTGGTGGCCGATTACCTCGGGGGGATGAAACAGGCCCTGGACGAGGTGGAGCAGGAGTTGGGCGGCGGCGAGAAACTCATCAGCACCGCCCTCATCCGTGAGGGCTCCACCACCAACTTTGAGGACACCCTCTCCATTGACAACGAGCAAATCGGCGAAGTGTGGGTGGAGTTCACCTCGCCGGACAGCCGCTCGGTGCGCAACCAGCACATCATTGACGAGTGGCGGGCGCGCCTGCCCGAGGCGCCGGGACTGGAACGGCTGACGGTCATAGAAGAGGAAGGCGGACCGCCCGGGGCCGACATTGACGTGCAACTCAGCGGCGACGATTCGGTCAAACTGAAGGCGGCGGCCGAGTCATTGGTGCAACAGTTGGCGGCGTTGCCGGGCGTTGGCGGCCTCAGCGACAACATGCCCTACGGCCGTGAACAATTGGTGCTGGAACTCACGCCCATCGGCCGCGCCCTGGGGCTGACGGTGGAGGACATCGGGTTGCAGTTGCGCGCCGCCTACGACGGCTACGTGGCGCAGACCTTCACCGAGGGCATCGACAACGTGGAAGTGCGGGTGGTGCTGCCCGACGGCGAGCGCAACTACCTGGCCAGCCTGGACACTTTCAGCGTCAGCCTGCCCGGCGGCGGCGCGGCGCCGTTGTCCACGGTTGCATCCTATCGCGCCCGGCGCGGTTTCGATTCCATCGTGCACAAGGACGGCAAACTCAGCGTGAACATCACCGGCAGCGTGAACGCGGCGGTGGCCAACGCCAATGAAATTGAGCGCGACATGGAGGAGGTCATGCTGCCGCAGTTGGCGCGGGATTTTGACGTGGAGTTCGGCTTCGGCGAGGCCACCGAGGAAGAAGCCGAGGCGCTGGACGACATGGCGCGCGGCGCGCTGTTTGCGCTGGTGCTGATTTATCTGGTGCTGGCCTGGGTATTCAGTTCCTACGGCTGGCCGCTGCTGGTGATGGCCATCATTCCCCTCGGCCTGGTGGGCGCCATCTGGGGCCACTTCTGGATGGGGCTGGATTTAACCATCCTGTCGCTGTTTGGTTTTTTCGGCCTGTCCGGAATCGTGGTGAACGACTCCATCATTTTGGTGGTGTTCTACCGCAAGTTGCGCGAGCAGGGCGTCGCCATGAAAGCGGCGGTGACAGAAGCGGCCTGCCAGCGGCTGCGCGCCGTGCTGCTGACTTCGCTCACCACCATCGGCGGACTGCTGCCGCTGCTGTTTGAGACGTCGCTGCAGGCGCAGTTCTTAATTCCCATGGCCGCCACCATCGCCTTCGGCCTGGCTTTCGCCACGGTGATTGTGCTGCTCATGATTCCGGCCCTGCTGTGCCTGTACGAAAGCGCGGCCGGGCGGAAATGACTCCGCCGCCTGCAGGCTGGCCCTCAGCGGCGGCGCTTTCGCCCCGGCAGCCGTCACCTTGCACACCGCCGCCGGCGCCGCCGGCAATTCCGGCACCGGTTTAACCCCCGGCACCGGCAGCCGGCGGCGGGGTTGTGCCGAGGGCGCGAATTCGCTGCATGAACTTGCGGCTGTTCAACTCGCGGCCGCCGAGGTGGTGGTGGATTACGGCGCGCAGCAGGCGTTTGCTTTCCTCGCGCTCGCCCGGTCCGGAAAGATCTTCACGGCCCAAGGCGAGCAGGGTGCGGCCATGCACACAAACGCCGCCGGCACCACCGCCGCTGTCATCACCGGCGTCAACCACCGCGCCGCGCTCGGGAAAATAACGGTAGCGTTTTTCCCCGGCCAGACTTGCGCCGCCGGCTTCCCGGTCCAGCACCAGGCCGTAGCCCACTTCCTCCAGCAGAATTTTTTCATACACGCGCAGCGCCGCCTCGCGGGTGTGGTCGCCGTCCAGGCACTTGAGAATGCCAGCGTAGCAGTCAAACAATTTTTCATGCGGGTCGCCGCGCGGCAGAAACTTCAGCAGCAGTTCGTTCATGTAAAACGCGCACAACAGGCCGTCGCGGTTCAAGCCGACGAAAGCGCCGGCCGCCTCGGCGTGGTTGAGATAGGGCAACTCGCCGCGCCCCGACCAGTCCATCACCAGCGGCACAAACGGGCGCAGCACGCCGCGCACCCGCGACTCCATGCGCCGCGCGCCCTTGGCCAGCAGGCCGATGCGGCCGTAGGCGCGGGTGAACACCGCCAGCACCCAACTGCTTTCGGAATACGGCCGGGCGTATAAAACATACCCCGGCTGGGCCTGAACGCGCATTGCAAACTCAGCCGTGCTCGGCGTAGCCCAGGCTGCGCAGCGCGCGCTCGTCGTCGGTCCAGTTTTTTTTCACTTTCACCCAGGTGTTGAGCCGCACGCGGGCGCCAAAATGGCGCTCCATTTTTTTGCGCGCGCGGGTGCCGGCGGATTTAATGCGCGCGCCGTTTTTGCCGAGCACGATGGGTTTCTGCCCGGCCTTCTCCACCCACACCAGCGCGTCCACCGCCAGCGCCCCGCCCTCCTCGGCGCAGCGCTGCACCTCCACCGCCACCACATGCGGCAGTTCCTGTCCCAGATGGTTGATGAGTTGCTCGCGCAAAAACTCGGCGGCCATGAAACGCCGGCCGCGGTCGCTGGTCTGCCCACGCGGAAAGCCGCGCGGCGCGGCCGGCAAATGCCGCACCAGCACCGCGCGCAGCCGCTCCAGGTTGTCGCGCTTCAGCGCCGACAGCGGCACCACCTCGGCGAAAGAAAACAACCGCGCCGACTGCCCGATCAGCGGCAGCAGTTGCGCCTTGTCGCGCAGGCGGTCGATTTTGTTGATGCCCAGCACCACCGGCGCGCCGCTTTCCTTCGCCGCCTGCAGCGCCCGGCGGTCGCTGTCGCGCCAGCCGCCGCAGGTGAGCAGCAACAGCGCCACATCCACACCGGCGGCGGCGGCGATGGCGGTTTTGTTCAAGTGCCGGCTCAGCGCCGGCGGCGAGTTTTTGCGCGCGCGGTGAATGCCCGGCGTGTCCACAAAAATAATCTGGTGGCCGTCACCGTCGGCAATGCCGAGAATGCGGTGGCGGGTGGTTTGCGGTTTGCGCGTGGCGATGCTGACTTCGCTGCCCACCATTTGGTTCACCAGCGTGGACTTGCCGGCGTTGGGGCGGCCGAGAAGCGCGACAAAACCGCTGCGAAAACCCTCACCCATCGCCCTGCAAACCGGCCAGCGCGCGGCGCGCCGCCTGCTGCTCGGCAATGCGGTGGCTGGGGCCCTCGCCGCTGAATCGTTTGCGCACGCCGGGGATTGTGCACCGCACTTCAAAAGTCGGGCAGTGCGGCTCGCCGCTGGTTTTTTCCACCGTGTATTCCGGCAACTCGCGGCCCGATTTTTGCAGAAATTCCTGCAGCCGCGTTTTCGGGTCGATGTCCAGATGGTCGGGGCTGAGCGTATCCAGGTGGCGCGCAAACAGCGCCCGCACCACCCGCCGGCATTCGGCAAAACCGCCGTCCACATACACCGCGCCGATAACCGCCTCAAGGGCGTCGGCCAGCAGGCCGGCGCGCTGGCGGCCGCCGCTGCGGGCCTCACCCTCGCCGATGGACAACTCGGCGCCGAGGCCCAGCGGGCGGGCGATCTCGGCCAGCGTGTCGCGGCGCACCAGGCTGGCGCGCATGCGGGTAAGGTCGCCTTCGGCGCGGTGTGCAAATTTGCGGAACAAAAAATCGGCGATGACAAGATTCAGCGCGCCGTCACCAAGGTATTCCAGACGCTCGTTGTTTTCCCTGCCGTAACTGCGGTGCACCAGCGCGCGGCGCAACAGGCCCGCATCGCCAAACCGGTAATCCAGACTGTGCTGCAGATTTTCCAGCGTCATCGCGGCCGCTATAAAATGCTGCCGCCGATGCGGCTCCAGTTCACGCCGCCGCCGGCCGCGCTGTTCCAACTGAACCAGATTAAAAACGCCCGGCCGACCAGGTGCGACTCGGGCACGAATCCCCACACCCGGCTGTCGTGGCTGTTGTCGCGGTTGTCACCCATGACAAAATAATGCCCGGCCGGCACGCGCAAATTCTGCGGCGGGCCGGGATGGCCGGGGTCGATTTGAATTTGGTGGCCGGCGTCGTCCAGTTTTTCCACATAAAAACGGAAGTTGCGGTCGCCGCCGGCTTCGGTGCGCTCGGCCTGGCGGCCGTTGATGTACACCGTTTTGCCGGCGTAGCGCACTTCGTCGCCGGGCAGGCCGACCACGCGCTTGATGTAGTTCACATTCTGGTCGCGGGGAAAACGAAACACCATCACATCGCCCCGCCGGGGCGCGCCGGTGTCGGCAATTTTGGTGTTGATGATGGGCAGGCGCAGGCCGTAGGAAAATTTGCTGACCAAAATGAAGTCGCCGATGTGCAGACTCGGCAGCATGGAGCCGGAAGGAATGCGGAACGGCTCCACCACAAACGAGCGCAGCAGCAGCACCACCAAAATCACCGGAAACAGCAGCCGCGCGTACTCCAGCAGTTTGGGCTCCGGCGCCGGCGGCCTGGCGGCCGCCGCGGCGGCGGCTTCGGGGGAGGCGACGCTGCTCGCGCGCGGCTTCGGCGGCGGCGCAAAAATACGGTAAGCGAGGATGATCACCCCGCTCGCCACCAGCGCGCACAGCAGCACCAGGGAAAACGTCATCGCCGGTTTTTTGAATTATCCACGGTGCGGGGAATTATAGCACGGTTGCGCGCGCCCGGTGCACGCTCAGCGCGAATCGCCGCCGGTGTGCAGGATGGCGAGGAAAGCCTCCTGGGGAATGTCCACCGAGCCGATCTGCTTCATTCTTTTTTTGCCCTCTTTTTGTTTTTCCAGCAGTTTGCGCTTGCGCGTGATGTCGCCGCCGTAGCACTTGGCGGTGACATTTTTGCGCAGCGCCTTCACCGTCTCCCGCGCAATCACCCGCGAGCCGATGGCCGCCTGAATGGCCACATCAAACATCTGCCGCGGAATTAACTCGCGCATCTTTTTCACCAGTTGCCGCGCCCGGTACTGGCTCTGGGCGCGGTGCACCAGCACCGACAGCGGCGCCGCCGCCTCGCCGTTGATTAGAATGTCCACCCGGCACACGTCCGATGCGCGGTATTCCAGAAACTCGTAGTCCAGCGAGGCGTAGCCGCGGCTGCACGACTTCAGCCGGTTGAAAAAATCCAGCACCACCTCGTTCAGCGGCAGGTCAAACTCCACCATCACCTGGCGGTCGTGAAAACGCATGTCGCGCTGCACGCCGCGTTTTTCCACGCACAGCGCCAGCACTGCGCCGAGAAATTTTTCCGGGGTCAGAATGCACGCGCGAATCACCGGCTCGCGAATCTCGGCAACGCGGTTCGGCGGCGGCAGCAGCGCCGGGTTGTCCACCATCACCATGCCGCCGTCGGTTTGCAGCACCTGGTAGGCGACGGTGGGCGCGGTGGTGATGAGTTGGATGCCGTATTCGCGCTCCAGCCGCTCCTGAATAATTTCCATGTGCAGCATGCCGAGGAAGCCGCAGCGAAAACCGAAGCCCAGCGCCTGCGAGGTTTCCGGTTCAAACTGAATGGAGGCGTCGTTCAAACTCAGCTTCTCCAGCGCGTCGCGGAAACTTTCAAAGTCGCCGCTGTTGACCGGATACAGGCCGGCAAACACCGCCGCCTTCACCTCGCGGAACCCGGCCAGGGCCGCCGCCGCCGGCCGCCGCGCGGCGGTGATGGTGTCGCCGACGCGCGCATTCTGCACTTTTTTAATGCCGGCGATTACGTAGCCCACATCGCCGCTGTTCAACTTTGCCGATGCGCTTTTGCGCGGCGAAAACACGCCCACTTCCTCGGCGGTGTATTCGGCGCCGCTGTGCATCAGGCGGATGCGCACGCCGGCGCTGACGCCGCCGTCCACCACCCGCACCAGCGACACCGTGCCGAGAAAATTGTCAAACCACGAATCCAGAATCAGCGCCTTAAGCGGCGCCTGCGGGTCGCCGGCCGGCGGCGGCAGGCGGTGCACCACCGCCTCCAGAACTTCACCAATGCCGGTGCCCTCCTTGGCGCTGGCCAGCAGCGCGCCGCTGCAGTCAATGCCGATGACATTTTCAATCTCGGCGCACACCCTGTCCGGCTCGGCGCCGGGCAGGTCAATCTTGTTCAGCACCGGAATAATTTCCAGCCCCAGGTCCACCGCCGTGTAGCAGTTGGCCACGGTCTGCGCCTCCACGCCCTGCGACGCGTCCACCACCAACAGCGCGCCCTCGCATGCCGCCAGCGAACGGGAAACCTCGTAGGAAAAATCCACATGCCCCGGCGTGTCGATGAGATTCAAGTCATAAACCTCGCCGTCGCCGGCACGGTAGCCGAGGTTGACGCTCTGCGCCTTGATGGTAATCCCGCGCTCGCGCTCCAGATCCATGGAATCCAGAACCTGCTCCGCCATCTCCCGCTCCGGCAGCGCGCCGCAACGCTGGATAAAACGGTCGGCAAGGGTGGACTTGCCGTGGTCAATGTGGGCGATGATGGCGAAGTTGCGAATGCGCCGCTGCGCGAGGTCAGGCATGGGACGGCCGGGTCGGGTTCACAAACGGCGCATTTTACACGCTTGCGGCGGCGGTGATGGCGGGCGGTGACCGTGCCACCGTCAAAACCGAATTTCCCCCCGCAGCAGTTGCGAGTAGTCGGTGCCGTCCTGGTCGAG
>JAPPPZ010000143.1 GCA_028817275.1 Gammaproteobacteria bacterium | reverse complement strand
CAGGACACGGATGCCAAGCCGCTGTGGGAGCATTTCCGCGCCGTGATTGCGTGGGTGCAAAAAGTGTTTCCTCAATACCGCCGCGAAATGAAAGGCCTCGACTGGGGCGCGTTCTACGCCGAGTTCAAAGGCCGTGAATTTGACGCGGAAAAGTTGGAGCGGGACATCGCCCGACTCATGCAAGACGACGACATCAAAAAGAAGTCCGGCATTTACGCTTACCTCCTCACCGGCGGCGAGCACCACCTCAACATCCGCGCCTTCACCCCCGCGCAAAAGCGCAGCGCGTTTGAGCGGCAGAAAGGAAAATGCCCGGTATGCAAAAAACAATTCGGCATCGATGACATGGAAGGCGACCACATCACGCCGTGGCGCGAGGGCGGCAAAACTGAGCCGGGGAATTGCCAGATGCTATGCAAAGAATGCAACCGCCGCAAGGGTGGGCGGTGAGGGCGACAGTTGAGACAAGTCAACTTGAACGAGCCAAACACTCAGCGAATCTCAAGTTTACTCAGCGCAAACACCGTCGATTTTTCCCGCCCGCGTTGCAGTTCCAGCCGCGCCATCACATGGCCGAATTGCGGCGCCAGCCACAGGTGAATGCGGCGGTCGGCACGGTCGTTGCGGGTGAAGTCGATGCGCAGCGCGCGCAACGTGGCAAAAGGCGTGCGCAAAGTTTCCATGCGCGGCGCGGCGGCGGTGAAGGTGCGCAGCCGGCGGCATCGCCATGAAAGCAAAGGGCAGGTTGGCGTAATCCAGCACCGTTTCCGCCGGCATGTCCAACTCTGATTCGCCGCCGAAAATTTTCCCGGCCGCGTAATCAAAAATAAATTCACGTTCGTGCGGGCGGATTCCGCTCTGCCGCGAGTGGTAGCGCAAAGTTTGCACAGCAAAGCCGCGCAGGCGAAACTCGCTGGCCTCGTCCACCGTGACCGCCCGCAACAAGCCGCGCGGCCGGGAGAAAGCGCGCGCCGTGTAAACTCCGTTTTTGTGCGCCAACGTCCGCCGCGACACGCCGCTGAATAACGCACCGCGCTTCACTTCGTATTCCAACTCCATCGCTTCCGGCAGCGCAGTCGCCGTTTCTGCACTGGACGTCACCGTTCCGGCAACCCAAACCACGGCCAACGCCGCCGCTGTCACCCAAGCCGCCGCGGCCCTCAGCATTTTCCCCGCGCCACCAGCGCAATCGCCTCGGAATAAATTCGGTGCTCCACTTGTTGCACCTTTTTGCGCAGCGATTCCACGGTGTCGCCGGGCTCCACCGCAACGATGCCCTGCACAATCACCGGTCCGCCGTCCACCTCGGCGGTGACGAAATGCACCGTGGCGCCGTGGCGCGCGTCGCCGGCCTCCAGCGCGCGGCGGTGGGTGTTGAGCCCCTTGTGGCGCGGCAGCAGCGACGGGTGAATGTTGAGAATTTTGCGCGGATAGCGGTTCACAAAACCGGCGCCCAGCACGCGCATGAATCCGGCCAGCACAATTAAATCGGCGCCCGCCTCGTCCACCTTGGCCGCCAGCGCCGACTCCCATGATGCGCGGTCGGGATAGTCCGCAACGGCGACGGTGAAAGCCGGAATGCCGCACCGCCGCGCGCGCTGCAGGCCGAAAGCGTCCGGATTGTCGCTCAGCACGCGCACCACCCGCGCCCGCAGTTCGCCGCGCGCAATGCAGTCCACGATGGCCTGCAAATTGCTGCCCCCGCCCGACAGCAGCACCGCAAGGCGCGGCTCAGGCGATGACGACACGCTGTTCCCCGCCAACCGCCGCCGTCACCTTGCCGATGCAAAACGCCTCCTCGCCGGCGCCGCGCAAAAATTTCACCACGCCATCGGCCTCGGCGGCGTCCACCACCAGCGCCATGCCGATGCCGCAGTTAAACGTGCGCAGCATCTCTTCCTCGCCGATGCCGCCGGCGTCTTTAAGCCAGGTGAACACCGCCGGCCGCGCCCACGCCGATGCGTCCACCCGGGCGGCGGCGCCGGGCGGAAGAATGCGCGACAAATTGCCGGCGATGCCGCCGCCGGTGATGTGGGCGATGCCTTTGACGGTGGTTTGAGTCAGCAAACGCAGCACCGGCCGCACGTAAATTTTGGTCGGCGCCAGAAGGGCGTCGGCTAAAGTGGCGCCGCCGACGGTTGCACTGAGCGAAACGCCGCTTCTTTTAAGCACCGCGCGCACCAGGGAGAAGCCGTTGGCATGCGGACCGCTGCCGGCGATGCCGATGACGGCGTCACCGGCTCCGATGCCGCCGCCGTCAATTAAATCGGCGCGGTTCACGGCGCCCACCGCAAAGCCGGCCAGGTCGTAGTCGCCGTCACGGTACAGCCCCGGCATGGCCGCGCTCTCACCGCCCAGCAGCGCGCAGCCGGCCTGCTCGCAGCCGCGGCAGATTCCCGCCACCACTTCGGCCACGGCCTCGGCGCGCAACTGGCCGCTGGCGTAGTAATCCAGAAAAAACAGCGGCCGGGCGCCGTGGGCGAGGATGTCGTTCACGCACATGGCGACCAGGTCCACGCCCACATCGCCATTGCGCCCGGCGGCGGCGGCCAACTGCAACTTGGTGCCCACGCCATCGGCGCCGGCCACCAATACCGGCTGCGGGCCGATGTCGGCGGGCAGTTGAAACAGGCCGCCGAAACCGCCGACGCCGCCGATGCAATGCTCATTGGCGGTGCGGCGGGCCAGCGGTGCAACGGCGCGCACCACGGCCCCGGCATCGGCGAGGTCCACGCCGGAGTCGCGGTAGGTGAGGGGCGGCGGCGGTTTTGCCATTGAAAAAAAGCCGGGACGAAGTATGATGAGGGCGCCGCTTGAGAATACCGCACAATGTCCCACCTTCCAAACCTGCTCACCCTGCTGCGCATCGGCGCCACGCCGGTTTTGATTTTGTTTTTGGATGCGCGCCAGTACGAGGCCGCGTTCTGGATTTTTCTGCTGGCCGGCATCACCGACGGCCTGGACGGCTACATCGCCAAGCGTTTCAACTGCCAAAGCCGGCTCGGCGCCATTTTGGACCCGGCGGCGGACAAAATTCTGCTGCTCAGCGCTTTTGTCATGCTCACCATCCTCGGCGACCTGCCGTTCTGGCTGATGCTGCTGGCCGGTTTTCGCGACCTGCTGATTGTGGGCGGCTACCTGGTGCTGGTGAGCATGAACGACGAGGTCGCCATGCGCCCCAGCCGGGTGAGCAAGTTAAACACGGTGATGCAAATCACGCTGGTCATATGCATTTTGGTGCACAACGCCGGCTGGCTGGATTTGACGGTGCTGCGCGAGGTTTTAATTCCGGCGGTGCTGGCGACCACCGTGGTCAGCGGCGCGCACTACCTGTGGGTGTGGGGCATCCGCCGCGAAGCGGGTGACGGTGGCTGAAGGCGCCGGCCAGTTGCCGGTGCCGTTCCGGCGCGCGGAGGCGCCGGCCTTTGGCAATTTCTTCGTGGAGGCCGGGGCCGAAGTGGTGGACGGAGTCCGCCGGCTGGTTGCCGCCGGCAGCGTGGCCCCGGGGGACCTGGTGAACGCCGCGCCCAAACTGCTGTTTCTCCACGGCGCCCCCGGCAGCGGCAAGACCCACCTGCTGGTTGCAGCCCTGCGCGCCGCCGCCGACCTGGGCCAGCCGGTGGCCTACCTTGACCTGGCCGATGGGCGCGGCGGACACGGTGGAGTGGCCGCCGTGGACGGCCTGCCGCCCGGCGCCCTGGTTTGCCTTGACCGCGCCGATGCCGTTGCCGGCAGCAAAGACGGTGAACTGAATTTGTTCGCCATTTTTGAGCGCCTGCGCGCCGCCGGTGCGCGCATGTTAATTGCCGCCCGCGCGGCGCCGGGCCATCTGCCCTGCGCCATGCCCGACCTCCGCACCCGCCTCGCCTCCGGCCTCACCTACCGCCTGCCCAGCCTGAGCGACGCCGGCAAGGCCGCCGCCATGCGCGCCTACGCCACCCGCCGCGGCCTCACCCTCAGCAAGCCGGTGCTGGCCCACATCCTCCGCCACCACGCCCGCGACACCGCCAGTTTGTTCCAACTGCTGGACAAACTGGACCGCCTGTCCATGGCCCGCCAGCGCAAAGTCACCGTCGCGCTGCTGCGGGAGTTGGGCGGCGGTGATGACTGAGGCCGCTGTCATCGGTTATGGTATCCGCGGTTAATATGCCGATTCACCGCTTTTCTTTTTCGTTCACCGTCCGCGCGCTGGCTGTCGTGCTGTTGTTGCCGGCCGGCGAGACGCGCGCCGATGTCGTTGAATCCGAAGCGCATGCATTTCGTGTGCGCGCGGTGGCGGCCGGCTTGCATTATCCGTGGGGCATGGCGTTTTTGCCGAATGGCGATTTGTTGGTGACCGAGCAGCGCAAGGGGCGGTTGCGCTTAGTCAAAGACGTCAACGGTGTCAGCGGCGGCCAACTCGACCCGCGGCCGATTACCGGCCTGCCGGCCAACATCCGTTTCGGCGGGCAGGGCGGTTTGCTGGATGTCGCGGTTCATCCGGATTTTGCGCGCAATCGTTTGGTGTATGTGTCCTATTCGGGCAGCGGGCCGGGCGGCGCCGGCACTGAGGCGGCGCGCGGACAACTGCGCGGTTATGAACTGGAAAATCTGCAGACGATTTTCACCGCCGAGCCGAAGACCGGGGGGACCGGGCATTACGGTTCGCGCCTCGCATTCGCCGCCGATGGCAAGTTGTTCATCACCACCGGCGACCGCCGCCACCGCATGCAGGACGCGCAAGACCGGTCCAATCATTTGGGCGCGGTGCTGCGGCTGAACGACGATGGCTCGGCGCCGGCGGATAATCCTTTCGCAACGCGCGGCGACTACAAACCGGAGATTTATTCCTACGGCCACCGCAACGGCCAGGGACTCGCGTTGCGCCCGTTTGACAATTCCATGTGGATGCACGAACACGGCCCGCGCGGCGGCGATGAGGTGAACAAACTCGACAAACCCGGCGCCAACTACGGCTGGCCGGCGGTTACCTACGGCATCGATTACAGCGGCGCGATTATTTCCGCGTACACGCACGCGCCGGGCATGGAGCAACCGGTCGTCCACTGGACGCCGTCCATCGCGCCGAGCGGCATGGCGTTTTACGACGGCGGCCGTTTTCCAAAGTGGAAGGGCGATTTGTTTGCCGGCGCGCTTAAACTTCGGCACTTGCGGCGGCTGGAAATGCGCGGCGATACGGTGATGGCGCAGGAGATTTTACTCGACGGCATCGCGCGCATTCGCGATGTGGAAAGCGGCCCGGACGGGTATCTGTACATCCTCACCGATGAGCGCGACGGCCGGCTTTTGCGGTTGGAGCCGGTGGAATAACGGGCGGCGGGACAAACGCCCCGGTGCCGCGACTTCAGACCATTTTTTTCAGCCGGTACAACGTCTCCAGCGCCTGCCGGGGCGTCAACTCGTCCGGGGAAATTTTCTTCAATTCATCCACAGCGGCGGCGGCCGGCGGTGAGGGTGGGGGCGGCGCCGATGGGCTGGGGGTGAAAATGCCCATCTGGCTTTCGTCGGTGGTGGCGGCGGTTTCCAACTCAAGCAATTTTTCGCGCGCCTTTTCCACCACGGCAACCGGCACGCCGGCCAGCCTGGCGACTTGCAAGCCGTAACTGCGGCTGGCCGGGCCGGGTTTGACGGCGTAGAGAAACACGATTTCGTCGCCGTGCTCGCGCGCGTCCAAGTGGGCGTTGGCGGCGCCGCTTAAGGTGTCGGCGAGGGCGGTCATCTCAAAATAGTGGGTGGAAAACAGGGTGAAGGCGCCGATGTTGTGCAACTCCAAAGCGCAGGCCCAGGCCAGGGCGAGGCCGTCGAAAGTGCTGGTGCCGCGGCCGATTTCGTCCACCAGAACCAGACTGTTGCGCGTGGCGTTGCGCAAAATGAGCGCCATTTCGGTCATCTCAACCATGAATGTGGAGCGGCCGCCGGCCAGGTCGTCAGCGGCGCCGATGCGGGTGAAGATGCGGTCCAGCGGACCGATGCGCGCGCTTTTGGCCGGCACAAAACAGCCGCTGTGGGCGAGCAGCGCAATGAGCGCGGTCTGGCGCATGTAGGTGCTTTTGCCGCCCATGTTGGGGCCGGTGACCACCAACATGGGGCGCTTGTTTTGCAGGCGGGTGTCGTTGGCGATGAAGGCGCCGGGCAGCGCCGCCTCCACCACCGGGTGGCGGCCGCCCTCAATGGCGATGCCGGGGGCGTCGCTGAGCTCCGGCCGGCTGAGGCCCAGGGCGAGGGCGCGCTCGGCGAAGTTGCCGAGCACGTCCACCTCGGCGGCGGCGGCGGCACAATGCTGCAGGGCGCGCAGTTGCGGCAGAATTTTCTGCACCAGTTCCCGGTACAAAAACCTCTCCCGCGCCAGCGCCCGGTCGCGCGCGCTCAGCACTTCGGTCTCGTGTTTTTTCAACTCCGGCGTGATGTAGCGCTCGGCGTTTTTCAGCGTCTGGCGGCGGGTGTAGTGGTCGGGGACGCGCTCGCTGTGGGCGCGGCCCACTTCAATGTAGTAGCCATGCACACGGTTGAACTGCACTTTCAGGTTTTTCAATCCGGTGCGCTCGCGCTCGCGTTTTTCCAGTTGCAGCAGAAAATTTCCCGAGTCGCGGCGCAATGTGTTGAGGCGGTCCAGTTCAGCGTCGTAGCCGGCGCGGATGACGCCGCCTTCTTTCAGCCCCGCCGCCGGCGCATCGGCCAGGGCGCGCTGCAAAAGGCTGGCTTCGGCCGGGAACGGCCCCAGTTGGCCGTGCAATTCGGCCAGCCGGGGCGAGTCGCAACTTGACAGAATTTTGCCGCAGGCCGGCAGCACTGACAGCGCCTCGCGCAGCCGCGCCAGGTCGCGCGGGCGGGCGGTTTCCAGGGCGACGCGCGCCAAAATGCGCTCCATGTCGCCGATGGCGCCCAGTTGCCGGGCCAGGGTTTTGCGGGTATCGGCGCCGGCGGTGATGAGCGTGTCCACCGCCTGGTGGCGGAGGGTGAGGGTTTGGCGGTCGCGAATCGGGCCGTGCAGCCACCGCCGCAGCAGGCGCGCGCCCATGGGTGTGGCGCATCGGTCCAGCAGCGCGCTCAGGGTGAAGCCGGTGCTGCCGGATAAACTGTGCTCAATCTCAAGGTTGGCGCGGCTGGCGGCGTCGATGAGCAGGGTGTCGCCGCGCCGCTCAAGGCGCAAGTCGTGCAAGTGGGGCAGGGCGCGGCCGTAGACGTCTTTTGCATATTGCAGCAGGCAGCCGGCGGCGCCGGCGGCGAGGGCGGCGTTATCCAGGTCAAAAGCGCGCAAATCCAGGGCGCCAAACTCGCCGGCCAGCAACTCCGATGCGCGCCGCCGGTCGAAATACCACGCCGGCACCGCATGCACCGAAGCCCCGGCGGCCGCCTGCGGCAGGGTGAAGCCGGCGCCCTCGGCCAGGAGAATCTCGGCCGGATTGCGCCGCTGCAACTCTTCGGCCAGGGCGTCGGCGCCGCGCATTTCCATGGCGCGCATCTGGCCGCTGGAGACCTCCAGCACGGCGATGGCAAAGTCCTCGCCGCCGCCGCCATGCACCGCGGCCAGCAGGTTTTCGCGGCGGTCCTCCAGCAGGCCTTCGTCGGTGAGGGTGCCGGGCGTCACCACCCGCACCACCTTGCGCTCCACCGGCCCTTTGCTGTCTTCCACATCGCCGACCTGCTCGCAGACCGCCACCGACTCCCCTTGCTTGATCAGCCGCGCCAGATACTGCTCCACGCTATGCACCGGCACCCCGGCCATGGGCACCGCCTGGCCGCCGGAGCGGCCGCGGCTGGTGAGGGAAATGTCCAGCAAGCGCGAGGCGCGCTCGGCATCGGCATAGAACAACTCGTAAAAGTCGCCCATGCGGTAGAACAGAAGAATGTCGGGATATTCGGCCTTGATGCGCAGGTATTGGCGCATCATGGGCGTGTGCTCGGCGGCCGAGGGCGGGGGCGTCAGTTTAGCCATCCCGGGCATTTTGAATTACCGTGAGAAGTTGCTGAAATACTTCAGGTGTGCCGCATACCACACTGCCAGTGTTGAGAAAATTCTCGCTGCCGTCAAAGTCCGCCAGCCGCCCGCCGGCTTCCTCCACCAGCAGCGCGCCGGCCGCCATGTCCCACGGCTGCAGGCCCATTTCCCAAAATCCATCCAATTGCCCGCTGGCCACATGTGCCATGTCCAGCGCCGCTGCGCCGGCCCGGCGCAAACTGTGGCAGCGCGGCAGGAGGGCGCGCATCAGCGCCAGAAATTCCTCCAGGTGCGCGCCGGCCGAATGCGGAAAGCCGGTGGCAATCAGCGACTGCTCCAGCGTCAGCGCGCGGCTGACCCGCAGCCGCCGGTCGTTGCGGTAAGCGCCTTCGCCGCGGGCGGCGGTGAAGATTTCATCGCGCAGCGGGTCCAGCACCACCGCCGCCGCAATTTTCCCGCGCCGCTGCAGGGCGATGGACACGGCGAATTGCGGGTAGCCGTGGATGAAGTTGGTGGTGCCGTCCAGCGGGTCAATGACCCAGCGCCACTCCCCGCCGTCGCCGCTGGCGCCGCTTTCCTCGGCGAGGAAGCCGTGCTGCGGATAGGCGCCGGCCAGGGTGTCCACAATCACCCTCTCGGCCTCGCGGTCGACGGCGGTAACAAAATCGTTATGCCCCTTGCGCTCCACCTTGATGCGCTCAAGGCGCGGCAAATTGCGCAAAATCACCCGCCCGGCAAGGCGCGCGGCTCTGGTGGCGATGGTGAGGTAGGGGTTCATCAGACGGAGGCGGCTGGGGTGATTGTAAGCCCGAAAGCGGGGCGGGGGTTGACATTATTTGCGGGAGTGCTACGCTGAAACCTCAGTCGCGGCTACCGGCTCACAACCGCGGGACCTTACGCCCCCCGGCGCCGCCATTTTCTTTCCTTTTTGCCTGGCAATTCCCGGATAATGGCCGCCCGGCGGTTTTTGCCGTTTTATACACTACAATCCCCCCCATGCCCGCAAATCCTCTTGCCCGCATTCGCGTGGTGCTGGTCAGTGCCAGTCATCCCGGCAATATTGGCGCGGTGGCGCGGGGGATGGCGAACATGGGGCTGGCCGATTTGCGGCTGGTGGCGCCGCTGCGGCATCCCACGGCGGAGGCCACGGCCCGGGCGGCGGGCGCGCCGGTGTTAGAGGAGGCCGTGGTGCATGCCGACTTGGCCGGGGCGATTGCGCCGTGTTCGTTGGTGGTGGCGGCCACGGCCCGGCGGCGGGCGGCGCGGTGGCCGGTGATGACTCCGAGGTCGGCGGCGGCGGCTTTGGCGGCGCATGCCATGGGCGGGGGCGAGGCGGCGGTGGTTTTCGGGCCGGAACAGTCGGGCTTGTCCAACGCCGACCTGAATGCCGCGCATGCGCTGATTCACATACCGGTGAACCCGGATTTTGCATCGGTCAACCTGGCCGGGGCGGCGCTGCTGGTGGCGTACGAATTGCGGCTGGCGGTGTGCGGAGCAGGGGAGCCGGCGGCGTTGGCGCCCTCACCGGCGGCCGAACCGCCGCCGGCGACCGCCGAACAGGTGCGCGGGTTTCACCTTCATCTGGAGGCGGTGATGCGCGACAGCGGATTTTTGCGCCACAAGCAGCCGGATGCGCTGCTGCGCAAGATTCATCTTCTGTTCCAGCGCGCGCGGCTGACGGCGGAGGAAATTAACATTCTGCGCGGCATCCTCAGCGCGGTGGAAAAAAAGGGCGCAAACCATCACCCTGAATAATTTCCCGCTGTCGCCCGG
>JAPPPZ010000148.1 GCA_028817275.1 Gammaproteobacteria bacterium | reverse complement strand
TCCGCCGTGCAATTCGGCGCCGGGGAACGGTGGTTGCAAGGGTGGAAACGGTGGTTGCAGGTGCCGGAATGGTGGTTGCACATGCAAATCGCGATTTTCGCCGTAAAAAACTGCCGATTGCCGTCAATTGCGGTTTGGTTTATAACGGGTTACATTAGCGGTGTGTAACTGACGGAAAAGTGATGGGCTACACCAAGACAATTCTATGCCTTGCCAATTCCCGCAAAGAGGGCGGGCGGTGTGTTGCGGGAAAAGAAGTGTTGTCGGGTGGCCGGCTGGGGAATTGGATTCGTCCGGTGAGTGCGGAGGGGAAAGGTGAAATTCCTCAAAACTTCCGCTGTAAAGATGGGCGGCGTCTTTCTGGTCTTTCTGTTTTGGATATCATTCGGATTCCGATGGCTGAATACGTGCCCGAGTCGTTTCAATCGGAAAATCACCTTATTGATTACTCTCCCTGGGAGTGGATTCGGCGCGCCTCTTGGGAAGATGCTGTCGGTGCAATTGATTTGGTCCGTGGAAATCTGTGGATTAATGGGTATGACAGCCGAACCACACACGGCCACAACGACCATGTCCCCAGCAGTATGTATGGGGAACTGGAAGACTCGCTCCTGCTCATTAAGCCGAATAAACTGGATATTTATCTTCGGGAGCGGCAAATTCGCGCTGAGTTTCACTTCAACAAAAAGTGCTATAATCTGTCGGTGACTGACCCGCGGGTTGAGGGCCATTGTAAGAAGCATCTTAAAGACGGCGAGCACTTGAAACTTGATCGCTTGAAAGATGCTTTACTGTGTATCAGCCTGGGGGAGATTAATAATAGCGCCTACAAGCTGGTCGCCACCGTCATCACACCCAAAACTGCCCGGTAAAAACGATGAATCCTATCTACACTATTGGCCACTCAAACCACCTCTGGCCTGAATTTGTAAAACTGCTTAAGAAGCATGCCATCGACGCCGTGGCCGATGTTCGCTCTCATCCTTACAGCCGGTACTGCCCGCAGTTTAATCGTGAGACGGTGTGCAATGCTTTGCGGAAAGAGAAGGAGAGGATTCGTTATTTTTACTTCGGCGGTGAACTTGGCGGGCGGCCGCAGGGGAGGTATTATGATGAAAAAGGCAATCCCCGCTATAAACTAATCGCCGATTCCGGTTTTTTCAAGCAGGGTTTGGAGGACCTGTTAGAGAAGTGCAAAACTCACCGCATCGCGCTGATGTGTGCCGAGCAGGATCCGGCGAAGTGCCATCGCATGGTGTTGATCGCGGTCGAGTTAGATAAGAAAGGAATTGAGGTGCGCCACATTTTGGCCAGTGGCGCATTACTTGGCGAGGAAGAATTTTCCCAGCGGGATTTCCTCCGATAGGGAAAAACCGCCACGGCAAACCACAATGAAAACCAAAATCCTCACCATCGGCTTCACCAGAAAATCCGCCGAGGATTTTTTCGAGCGGTTGCGGCGCGCTCGGCGTGATGGTCTGCGCAAACTGGTGGATGTGCGGCTGAACAACACGTCGCAACTTTCCGGTTTCGCCAAGCGCGATGACCTGCGTTATTTTGCGCGGAAGATTTGCAACATCGATTACACGCACCTGCCGGGGGAACTCGCGCCGACCCAGGAAATTTTCGATGCATACAAAAAGAAAAAAATCGACTGGGCCGCCTACGAGAAAAAATTTCT
Organism: Gammaproteobacteria bacterium; assembly: GCA_028817275.1. Taxonomy (GTDB): domain Bacteria; phylum Pseudomonadota; class Gammaproteobacteria; order Arenicellales; family Spongiicolonaceae; genus Spongiicolonus; species Spongiicolonus versatilis. The sequence continues at coordinate 8,060 of JAPPPZ010000148.1, read as the reverse complement.
CAAACTAATGGCGCAGCGCGAAATCGAAAAAATTGACCGTGCCGAACTGGACGGCGCCTGCCTGCTGTGCAGCGAACATGAGCCCCACCACTGCCACCGCCGCCTGGTCGCCGAATATTTGCGCGACAAGTGGGGCGGTGTGGACATCGTCCACCTCTAATCCCGCCGCGCCCCCGCCGCCAGTGCGCCCAATTGGGCGATGGCGAAGCCGGTGACGGTGGCCGCGGCCGGCAAAGAGGTGAGGGTGAAGGCGATGGTTAACAGCGCGATGGCCAGGCCGTAGCGCTCGGCGAGGCCGAGGTAGAGGTGCAGCATTCCGCCGCGCGCGCCGCTGATGCGGGTGAGGCGCCAGGCGCCGAGCAGGGTGACGGCGAGGGCGGTGGCGCCGCCGTACAGTGTGCCGGCCGCGGCCGGGGCGGTGAAGGCGAGCCACGCCGCCGCCGCCGTTGCCAAAGTCAGCAGCGCCTGCGCCGCCAGCACGCGCTTTACCGAGTGGTTCCACACCGCCTCACCCTCACTTGCCGACACAAAACTCGGCGAAAATTTTCCCCAGCAATTCCTCGCTGCCCACCGCGCCGGTGATTTCGCCGAGGGCGCGGTGGGCGAGGCGCAGGTCTTCGGCGGCCAGTTCCACCGCGCCGCCATCGGTGAGGACGGCGCCGGCGGCGCGCAAACTTTCGCGGCATCTGCCCAGCGCGTCCAGGTGGCGGCGGCGGGCGAGGAACGGGCTGTCCTCCACGCCGCGAAATCCCATGCACTGTTTTAAGTGCCCGCGCAGCGCGTCCACGCCGGCGCCGGTTTTTGCCGACACCGCAACGGTGCCCGCGTCCGCCATTCCGGCCGCGCGCCCGCTGAGGTCGATTTTGTTCCACACCAAAGTCACCGCCGCATCCGCCGGCAGCCGCCGCCGCACCAAAGCCGGCGCCTCGGCCCCGGGGTCGGCGTCATCGCACACCAGCAGCACCCGGTCGGCGGCGGCCATGGCTTTGGTTGCGCGCCGCACGCCCTCGGCCTCCACGCCCGCCGCCGCGGCGCGCAGGCCGGCGGTGTCCACCACCCGCAGCGGCATGCCGTCCACGCTGATGTCGGCGTCCACCACGTCGCGGGTGGTGCCGGGCTCGCCGCTGACGATGGCGCGGTCGCGGCCGGCCAGGGTGTTCAAGAGGCTGGACTTGCCGGCGTTGGGCGCGCCGGCCAGCGCCACTGTCATGCCGTCGCGCAGCAACTGCCCCTGGCGCGCACTGTTAATTAGGGCCTCCACTTTGGCGGCCGCGGCCTCCACGTCGGCGGCCACGGTTTCGGCATCCGGCGCCTCGTCCGGGAAATCCAGCGACGCCTCCACCGCCACCCGCACGTCGGTCAGCGCGGCGGCGATGGCGTTGACCTTGTCGGACAGCGCGCCGCCGAGTGCATTGGCCGCCGAGCGGGCGGCGGCTTCGGTGCCGGCGTTGATGAGGTCGGCCACCGCCTCGGCCTGCGCCAGGTCCAGTTTGCCGTTCAGGAAGGCGCGCTCGGTGAACTCGCCGGGCCGCGCCGCGCGGGCGCCCAGTTGGATGGCGCGGGCCACCACCTGGTCCAGCACCAGCGGCGCGCCGTGGGTGTGCAGTTCCACCACATCGTCGCCGGTGTAGGAGGCCGGCGCCGGAAAGAACAGCGCCACGCACTTGTCCATGGCGCGGCCGGCGGCGTCGGTGACAGCGGTGACGGCGGCGGTGCGCGGCGGCGGGCAGGCGCCGGTGAGTGCGGCGGCGATGGCCGCGGCGGCCGGCCCGGCGATGCGCACGATGCCCACCGCGCCGCGGCCGGGCGGCGTGGCGATGGCGGCGATGGTGTCGGCGGTGGTTGCAGTCATGGAAATGGTGGTTTGAGTGCCCGGGTTGACGGTAGCACCGTCGCCGATTATGCCGCCATGGGCGCGGGCGGTTGGGTAAAATGCGCGAATGAAAGAATCACTTGTGCAACTGCTGCAGCAGGCGGTGCGCCGTTTGTGCGATGCCGGGGATCTGCCGGCGGAGGCGGTGCAGGCCGCGGTCAAGGTGGAGCGCGCGCGCAAACGGGAGCACGGCGATTTTGCCTGCGGCGTGGCGCTGGCGCTGGCCGGGCAAGCGCGGACTTCACCCATGGCGGTGGCGCAAAAAATCGCCGATAGCATCAGCGACTCGCCGCTGGTGGACAAAGTGCAGGCGGCGGCGCCGGGCTTTGTCAATATTTTTCTCAGCCGCGACGCGCTGGCGCAAAGCATCCAAACCATCCGCCGCGCCGGTGAAGACTACGGCCGCAGCGATTTCGGCGGCGGCGAGACAATCATGGTGGAGTTCGTCTCCGCCAACCCCACCGGCCCGTTGCACGTGGGCCATGGCCGGGGCGCGGCCTGCGGCGATGCGCTGGCGCGGGTGTTAGTGGCGGCCGGTTTTGCGGTGCTGCGCGAATATTATTTCAACGACAGCGGCCGGCAGATGGATATTCTGGCGCTCAGCGTGTGGCTGCGCGTGCTGGAAAACGGCGGCGAAAAAATTGTATTTCCGGAAAACGCCTACCGCGGCGGTTACATTAAAACCATTGCGCAAAATTTTTGCGCGGGCGGGGGTGAAGTTTGCGGCGGCGGCGCGCTGTTTGAAAATTTGCCCGCGGAGGATGAAAAAAAACTGGATGAGTTAATCGCGCGCGGCAAAAAAAAACTCGGCGCCGATGGCTGGGCGAAGATTCTCAACTTTGCCGCCGGTGAAATCATGGAAAACATCCGCGCCGACCTGGCCATGTTCCGGGTTTCGTTTGACAATTATTTTTCCGAGGCGTCGCTGGCGGCAAGCGGCGCGCTGGAAAAAACCGTGGCGCAATTAAAAAACGCCGGGCATCTGTATGAAAAAGACGGCGCGCTGTGGTTTTGCGCGAGCAAATTCGGCGACACCGAGGACCGCGTGGTGCGGCGCGCCAACGGCGCCTACACGTATTTTGCGCCGGACATCGCCTACCATCTGGACAAAGTGCGGCGCGGCTGCAAAAACATGATCAACATTCTCGGCGCCGACCACCACGGCTACATTGAACGGGTGCGCGCCGCGCTCAGCGCCGCCGGCTGCGGCGAACACCGCCTTGACGCGCTGTTTTTGCAGCAGGTGAATCTCATCAACGGGGGAAAAAAACTGCAGATGTCCACCCGCCGCGGCGAGTTTGTGCCGCTGCGCACGTTGTGCGAAGAGGTGGGCGTGGACGCGGCGCGGTTTTTTTACCTGCTGCGCAAGCCGGCGCAGAAAATGAATTTTGACCTGGCGCTGGCGCGCGCGCAGAGCAGCGACAATCCGGTTTACTACGTGCAGTACGCGCACGCGCGGATTTGCAGCGTGCTGGCAAAAGCCGGGGCGGCAGGCGGCGGGGCCGGTATTTTTGCCGGCGCCGACTACGCGCTGCTGCAACTGGATGCGGAAAGCGATTTGCTCGGCGCGCTGCTGCGTTATCCGGAAACCGTCACCGCCGCCGCGCGCCAGCGCGAGCCGCACCAAATCGCGTATTATCTGCGCGAGGTGGCAAATTATTTTCATGTTTACTACAACCGCTGCCGCTTCATTGAAGAGCAGGCGCCGTTGCGCGCCGCGCGCCTGGCGCTGATTGACGCAGCGCGCATTGTGATAGCCAACGGCCTTGGCCTGCTGGGCGTGTCGGCGCCGGAAAAAATGTAATGCCGCGCAGGAGAAAATCCCGCCCGGCCGGCGAGCGGCGCGGCGGCGGCTCCGGACTCGGCATGCTGTTCACCGGCATGGTGGTCGGCGCCCTCGGCGCGTCGCTGTATTTCGGCCTCAGCGATGCACGCTCGCCCATCGGCCCCGGCATCCGCGATTTGCTGAGCGACGCCGGCAAAAAAGAATCGGCATCGCCGCCGCCGCCCTCATCCACTCCGCCGGCCGCCGAAAAACCGCAGTTTGATTTCTACACCATCCTGCCGGAGATTGAACAGGTGCTGCCGGAAGGCGCCGGGGAGGAGCCGCAAACGCCGGCCGTCCTCGCCCCGCCGGTGGAAAAACCGCCGCTGCAGCCGGCGCCAAAAACCACCGCCGCAAGAAAGCCGGTGATTATTGAGCCCGAACCCAAACCCGCCGGGCCGGCGGTTTACATGCTGCAGGCCGCGTCGTTCCCGCTGCAAAAAGACGCCGAGGGCATGCGCGCGCGGCTGGCGTTGGCCGGGGTGGAAGCGGTGGTGCAGAAAGTCACCATTGAAGGCCGCGGCACGTTTTACCGGGTGCGGCTGGGGCCGTTCCGGGAACTGTCGCAACTGCGCAAGGCCAACCGCCGGCTGCAGGAACTCGGCATCCGCGCGATGAAACTTAAAGTGACGCCGCGCCGGGGATGAGCGGCCGCACACAGCGCAATTTTCCGGCCCTCATTGTGACTCCCGGCGAGCCGGCCGGCGTGGGTCCCGACCTGGCGGTGGAACTTGCGCAGCGCGAGTTTGGCGGTTGTCTGGCGGCGGCGGCGGATCCGCAACTGCTGCGGCGGCGCGCGAAGTTGCGCGGCCGGCCCCTGGCGGTGCGCGACTGGGACGGCGCGCCGCACCGGGCCGGCACGTTGCAGGTTGCGGCGGTGAAACTTGCGGCGCGCGAGAAGTGCGGCGTTCCCGACCCGGCGAATGCTGGCTACGTGCTCAGCGCGGTGGACCGCGCGGTGGACTTGTGCCTCGGCGGCGAGTTTGACGCCATGGTCACCGGGCCGCTGCACAAGGAAACCATCAACCGCGCCGGCCGCGACTTCAGCGGCCACACCGAATACATCGCCGCCAGATGCGGCGCGCCGCTGCCGGTCATGCTGCTGTGCGGAAGTTTCCGCGTTGCCCTCGCGACCACCCACCTGCCGCTCAGGGAAGTCGCCGCCGCGCTCAGCCTCGGGCGGTTGTGCGACATCATGGAAATTCTGCACCGTGAGTTGCGCGCAAAGTTCGGCATCGCGCGGCCGCGCATCAGCGTGTGCGGACTCAACCCCCACGCCGGCGAAGGCGGCCGCTTCGGCGACGAGGAGCGCGACATGATTGCCCCGGCGGTGCAGGCCATGGCGGCGCGCGGCATCGCCGTGCATGGACCGCTGCCGGCCGATACTGCGTTTACCCCGGCGCGACTCGCCGATGCCGACGTGACGCTGGCGATGTTTCACGACCAGGGATTGCCGGTACTTAAGCACGCCGACTTCGGCCGCGCCGCCAATGTGACCCTCGGCCTGCCCATCATCCGCACTTCGGTGGACCACGGCACCGCGCTGCCCCTCGCCGGCGGTGCCGGCATTGATGGCGGCAGCATGCGCGCGGCGGTGGACACCGCTGTTGCCATGGCGCGGGCCGTGCGTTGACTGCAATGCTGCAACCGCGCCCGCGGCGGCGTTTCGGCCAGCACTTTCTGCACGACCGCGCGGTGCTGCAGCGAATCGTGGACCACATCGCCCCGCGCCGTGATGATGCGCTGGTGGAGATTGGCCCGGGGCGCGGAGCGTTGACCGCGATGCTGGCACCGCTGGTGGCGAGGCTGGATGCGGTGGAGGTGGACCGTGACATGGTGGACTTTTTGCGCGCCGCCCAAAACCAGCCTGCGCAAGTGGTGGTTCACCATGCCGATGCGCTGCACTTTGACTACGCCGCGCTGGCCGCCGAGCGCGGGTTGCTGCGCGTGGCCGGCAACCTGCCGTACAACATCGCGACGCCGCTGCTGTTCACCTGCGCGCGGCTGCGCTGCCTGCGCGACATGTGCTTTATGGTGCAGTTTGAAGTGGCGCGGCGTTTGTGCGCGGCGCCGGGCGATGCCGACTACGGGCGGCTGACGGTGATGTTCGGGCTGCGCTGCGAGGTGGCGCCGCTATTCACCGTCGGCCCCGGTGCGTTCACGCCGCCGCCGAAGGTGAAGTCCACGCTGATTGCAGCGCGGCCGCGCGCAACGCCCGCGGCCGAGGTGCAGGATGATGCATTGTTTGCCGAGGTGGTGCGGCGCGCGTTTTCGGCGCGGCGAAAAACTTTGCGCCGCGCGCTGGCCGGGGTGTGCGGCTCGGCGGAGTTTGCGGCGGCGGCGGTGGACGGCGCGCGCCGCCCCGGGGAGTTGACCATCACCGACTTCGCCGCGCTCGCCAACGCCGCCGGGCGGCTATAATGCGCGGCGGTGCGCGGGATGAAAAATGCTTTGCTGTTGGTGATGGTTGCGGCGGCCGCCGGCCTCGCCGCCGATGCGCGCGGCGGCTACTTTGACTGCACCGTGGTCTACGATGAATTCCACAGCCTGATGAACAAACGTTTTTTGCGCGAGCCGGATTTGTACGTGCCGGTGGCCGAGGAGCGGTTCACGCGCAACGAGTTTTTGGCCGCGCAAAAGGGAATTTTTTCTTTCGGCCCCGGCCGCCCGCCCCTCGGCATCGCCGTGGTCGCCACCAACCGCAACACGCGCGGAAAACTTCTGCTGGACTGGGAGCAGCCGGAGGCGGACGGCGTGCGGCCGCTGGTGATTGCCGGGGCGGTGTTATACGGCCGCGTGGACGACGGCTACGCGCCGCGCCGTCTGGCGCCGATTCGCATCAAACCCGGTTTTGCGCTTGACCTTGACAGCGGACAGCAGGTGGAGGCGGTGCGCGATGCGGCCGGCCTCCCCGGCAATGCGGCCGGCGGCCTCAGCGCGCCCGACCCGGCGGCGGATGTGATTGTGGGAATGGACGGCGCGAATTTATATTTGCGCGCGGTGAACGGGGCGCGGCTGTGGTTCCCGCTGGAATCCATGTGCCACCGGCTTAATTGATTTAAGGGCCGGCGCCGGCGGCCTCACCGGGTCGCCGTGTTGGTGATGCCGGCGATAAATTTTTCGCATTGCGCGATTTGCTCCAGAGTGATGAACTCGTCCGGCTTGTGCGCCTGATTGATGCTGCCCGGGCCGCAGACCACGGATGGAATTCCAATTTCGGAAAACAGCCCGGCCTCGGTGCCGAAACTCACCTTGCCGGGGCCGGCATCACCGCCGCCGCCGAGTTGCATGCTGAGCCGGGCGATGGCGTGGCCGTCGTCGGTGTGGAGGCCGGGGAACTGCGACAACTCCTCAAAAGTGACCGCGCACCCCGGATGCACCGCGCGCATTTCCGGCAGAACTTCACCCTCCATAAACGCGCGCAACTCGGCAAATAAATCCTGCGCGCCGGCGCCGGGGACATAGCGAAACTCAAAATCAAAAAAGCATTCCTCCGGCACAATGTTGAGGGTGACGCCGCCGTTGATGACGCCGGTGTGCACCGTGGTGTGCGGCGGTTCGTAGCCGGCGTGGCGCGGGCCCTGGTCGCGCAGCCGCCGCGCCATGCGCTTCAGAAAAGCCACGCCCTCGGCCGCGGCCTCCACCGCGTTGGCGCCGAGGTGCGGGGTGCCGGAATGGCAGGCGAGCCCGCGCACCCGGCAGCGCTGGCTGAGTTTTCCCTTGTGGCCGCTCACCGTGCGCATGGAGGTCGGCTCGCCGACAATGCAGCCGGCCGGCTTAACCTCGCGCGCGGCCAGTTCGGCGATTAAACCGCGCACGCCGACGCAGCCAATCTCTTCGTCGTAGGAAAAAGCAAAGTGCAGCGGCTGTTTTAATTTGCGCGCCGCCATGTCCGGCGCCTGCGCCAGGCAAACGGCGACAAAACTTTTCATGTCGCACACGCCGCGCCCGAAAATTTTCCCGTCGCGCGCCGCCACCTGCCACGGATCCGAATGCCAGTCCTGCCCGTCCACCGGCACCACATCGGTATGCCCGGACAAAACAATGCCCGGCGCCCCGGCGTCACCGATGGTGGCAAATAAATTCGCCTTGGTGCGCTCATCGTTGTAAGTCAACTCAGGCCGCAGGCCGAGGCGGTCCAGATAGTCGGCGATGCACTGGATTAAATCCAGGTTGGAGTTGCGGCTGGTGGTGTCGTAGCGCACCAGGCGTTTTATCCAGTCGTGGGTGTCGGGGTGTTTCATGTGCGGCGCCGGGTGTTGGCGGCAATCTAACCGTTGGCGGGGGCGGGGTCAAACTTCCCCGGACTCCCGCCCGGCGGAAAAAAAGGAAGCCGGCATGCTGGAGACATACCGGCTTCCA
>JAPPPZ010000018.1 GCA_028817275.1 Gammaproteobacteria bacterium | reverse complement strand
CAACTTGAACAACTCAAAAACGCGCTGCGCGCATGAAACCGGGGGCGGAATGAAACCAGACGGCATTGTTTACGCGGTGAGCAATCGCAGTTTGTGGCTGCCGGAACGCGACGAGGACGAAGAGTTGCTGCCGATTATTAAAATCGGGCGCACCTCGCCGCCAACTCCGAGCGCGCTGAAAAAGCGCATGGGGCAATTGTTCACCACCAACGTAGTGCTGCCGTTTGATTTGGAGTACGCCAAGGCGGTTGAAAATTGCCGCGAGGCGGAATCCAAACTGCACAAAATTTTCGCCCATGTTCGCATCAATCCGAACCGTGAATTTTTTCGCATTGATGCGGAATCAGTCATTGAAGTTCTGGGCCTGTATCCCGGCAAAGAAATCGTGATTGACGGCGATGAGTTGTCAAAAAACATCACGCAGGCGGACATTGACGCGCGCAACAGCGCAGAGCCGGCGGCTTCACGCACGGGATTCGCTTTTGAGCGGCTGGGGATACCGGTTGGGGCGGAATTGGTTTCCACATATGATTCATCCAAAACCGCAACGGTGGCTGCCGGCGGCAGGGTTGAATACGGCGGAAAAATAATGTCCGTCCACGCCGCCGCGCGGCTGGCGCAAAGCCAGACAACGGGCGACAACCACAGAATCACCGGCAGCACGAGATGGAAATACCGGGGCGCAACGTTGCACATATGGCAGCAGCGGTTGCGGGCGGACAGATAGGGTAGAATGCCGCAACGGCACCGCCCGCATCCACGGCTTATCTGAGGCGATGCGGGACAGGCTGCCGGAGCCCGCCGCCGCAACTCCGGCAGCGCCGTTCACTGCAACCGAGGACTCTCCATAATGTTTGAATCGCTGGAATGGATTGGCGGCTATCTGCCGGTGCTGGTGGTGGTCGCGCTGGCCGCGGTCACGGTGTTCAAAGGCGCCAAGCAGGTGCCGCAGGGGGAGGAATGGACGGTGGAGCGCTTCGGCAAATACATCCGCACGCTGCGCCCCGGCCTGTCCATCATCATTCCATATGTGGACTCCGTCGGCATGAAGGTGAACATGCGGGAGCGGGTGCTGGATGTGGATTCGCAAAAGGTCATCACCAGCGACAACGCCGCGGTCACCGTGGACGGCGTGACGTTCTACCAGGTGGTGGACCCGGTGAAGGCCAGTTACCAGGTCAACGACGCCGAGCGCGCGATTATGAATCTTGTCACCACCAACATCCGCACCGTGCTCGGCTCCATGAATCTGGACGACGCGCTGTCCAAGCGCGACAGCATCAACGCGCGCCTGCTGAAAATTGTGGATGACGCCACCGAGCCCTGGGGCATCAAAGTGACGCGCATTGAAATCAAGGATGTCTCGCCGCCGGACGAGTTGCTGGAGGCGATGGCAAAGCAGATGAAATCCGAGCGCGAAAAGCGCGCGATGATTCTGGAATCCGAAGGGCGCAAACAGTCGGCCATCCTGATCGCCGACGGCGAGCGCGAAGCAGCTGTGCTGAACGCCGAGGGTGAGCGGCAGGCGGCGTTCAAGCAGGCCGAGGCGCGCGAGCGGCTGGCCGAAGCCGATGCCAAAGCCACGCGCGATGTGTCCGAAGCCATCGCCCAGGGCGACATCAAGGCCGTCAACTTTTTCATCGCGCAGGAATACACCAAGGCCCTCACCGCCATCGGCTCGGCGCAAAACAACAAAGTGGTGATGATTCCGCTGGAGGCCTCCAGCCTCATCGGCTCATTGAGCGGCATCCTGAGCGTCGCAAAAGGCGCGCTGAGCGAGGACCAGGAACGGCACCGCGGGGGGCGCGAGTGAACTGGATGCACCTGCTGGACTGGAGCGGCTGGGGCTGGCAGTTTTGGCTGGCGGCGGGGGCGGTGATGGTTATCGTCGATGCGTTCATCATTAACACCGCCGTGATTATGTGGTTCGGCATCGGCGCCGGGCTGGTCGCGGCGCTTTTGTACATTCATCCCGGGCTTTCGGGCTTGTGGCAACTCGGCGTATTTGGCGCCTCCTCGCCGCTGGCGCTGCTCGGCTGGAAATGGTGGGATAAAAAGCGCCCGCGCAAGGAGCCGGACAGCCCCCATCTCAACAAAAAAGGCGCCGAATACATCGGCCGCGTGTTTCCGCTGGAGGGCGCGATGGAGAACGGCGTCGGCAGAATTAAAATCGGCGACACCTCGTGGACCGCCAAAAGCAACCAAAACGCAAACCTGCCGGCCGGCGGCAAAGTGCTGGTGGAAGAGGTGCGCGGCACAACCATCATCGTCAAAAAATTTGAGGAGCAAACATGACAGCCCAAATCAACCCTTCCGAAATCAGCGACTTAATCCGCCAGCGCATCAAGAACTTTGACGCCGCCGCCGAGGCGCGCACCGAGGGCACCGTGGTCTCCCTCACCGACGGCATCGTCCGCATCCACGGCCTGGCCGATGCCATGCAGGGCGAGATGCTGGAGTTCCCCGGCAATGTGCGCGGGCTGGCACTTAACCTTGAGCAGGACTCGGTGGGCGCCGTGGTGCTCGGCGACTACGAGCACATCTCCGAGGGCGACACCGTGCAGTGCACCGGCCGCATCCTTGAGGTGCCGGTGGGCGAGGGGCTGCTGGGGCGCGTGGTGGACGCCCTCGGCGCGCCGGTGGACGGCAAGGGGCCGGTGGAATACGCCGGCACCTCGCCCATCGAGAAAGTGGCGCCGGGAGTCATCGCCCGGCAGTCGGTGTCGCAGCCGGTGCAGACCGGGCTCAAGTCCATCGACTCCATGGTGCCGGTGGGCCGCGGCCAGCGCGAGTTGATCATCGGCGACCGCCAGACCGGCAAGACCGCGGTCGCCATCGACACCATCATCAACCAGAAGGACACCGGCATTAAGTGCATCTACGTGGCCATCGGCCAGAAGGCGTCTTCGGTGGCCAACGTGGTGCACAAACTGGAGGAGCACGGCGCCATGGCCCACACCATCGTGGTCTCGGCCAGCGCCGCCGACAGCGCCGCCATGCAGTTCATCGCGCCCTACGGCGGCTGCACCATGGGCGAATACTTCCGCGACCGCGGCGAGGACGCGCTGATAATTTACGACGACCTCACCAAGCAGGCCTGGGCCTACCGCCAGGTGTCGCTGCTGCTGCGCCGGCCGCCGGGGCGCGAGGCCTATCCCGGCGACGTCTTCTACCTGCACTCGCGCCTGCTGGAGCGCGCGGCGCGGGTGAACGCCGAATACGTGGAAAAGAGCACCGACGGCAAAGTCAAGGGCCGCACCGGCTCGCTGACCGCGCTGCCGATTATTGAAACCCAGGCCGGCGACGTGTCGGCTTTCGTGCCCACCAACGTGATTTCCATCACCGACGGCCAGATTTATCTGGAGAGCGACCTGTTCAACGCCGGCATCCGCCCGGCCATCAACGCCGGCCTGTCGGTGTCACGCGTCGGCGGCGCGGCGCAGACCAAAATCATCAAAAAACTCGGCGGCGGCATCCGCCTCGCGCTGGCGCAATTCCGCGAGTTGGCGGCATTCGCCCAGTTCGCCTCGGACCTGGACGAGGCCACGCGCAAACAATTGGAGCGCGGCGAGCGCGTCACCGAAATGATGAAGCAAAAACAATACTCCACCCAGTCGGTGGCCGAGATGGCGCTGTCGCTGTTCGCCGTGAACGAGGGCTACCTGGACGAGGTGGAGGCCGGCAAAGTGGTGGCCTTTGAAGAAGCCCTCCAAGCCCACACCCGCGCCAACCACGCCGACCTCCTGTCCACCATCAACCAGAGCGCCGACTACAACGAAGAGGTTGAGGCGGGCCTGCGCAAGGTGCTGGAAGAGTTTAAGGCGAAGGGGGTTTACTGATGCCCGGCGCGAAAGA
>JAPPPZ010000053.1 GCA_028817275.1 Gammaproteobacteria bacterium | reverse complement strand
TTTTCTCACCTCCCCACAAACAAATTCCCATTCCCCTGCACCCGCGCAATCGCCCGGTTGCGGTGCAATTCCTTGGCCGAAGGCCGGTAAATTCGATTCCATTCGTGCATGCGTTTTTTCTGCTGCGGGGTGAGGGTGAGGCCGTAGTATTTGTAACGCTCGGCCATGTAGAGCATGGCGCGGGCGATGGGGCCGCGGGCGGCGGGGCCGGGTTCCAGTACGCCCCTGGCGGTTTCCAGGTCGCAGCCGGGCATGACGTGGTTCTCGCCGGCGACTTCACCGTAGACCCGGCCGTTGCGCGCATCGCTGACCACGCTCAGGATGGGGAAAATATTGTGCAGGTCGGCCTCAATCTGGTTGAACACCTGCGACTCTTTGCGGCATCTTTTGCGGCTGCCGCAGCCGAGGGCGCGGGTCACCCAACTCATGGGGAACACGTGCTGGATGTAAATGGTGTAGCCGTGCTTGGTGCGCGCACGGCTGTGGGTGATGCTGGTGCCTTTGCCGATGGGCGTGGCGCAGTAGAGCGTCTGGTAGGTCCAGTCCTGCAGCGGGTAGATGTGGCGCCACAGCGCCTCCTCGGCCTTGCGGTAATTTTTCAGCGGCTCGGCATCCTGCGCATGGGCCGCCGGCGCAACGGCGGCAACGGCGGCGGCGGTCGCCGCGACAACAAGAACTGTGGCAAAATCAGAAACGCGCATGGTATTTTCCCGGGTCGGTTCGCCTTGCGCACTATTGTCCTGTTTTCGCGCCGCATGTCAACAACGCAAACGCCGCCGCCGCAATACCCCCTCGCCGCCATTGTCGGCCAGGAGCAACTGATGCTCGCGCTGCAACTGGCCTGGGTGGACCCGGCCATCGGCGGCGTGCTGGTGGAGGGCGAGCGCGGCAGCGCCAAATCCACGGCGGCGCGCGGCCTGGCGGCGGTGATGGGCGGCGGCGCTTTCGTCAACCTGCCCCTGGGCGCCACCGAGGAAATGGTGACCGGCACCCTGGACCTCGGTAGCGCGCTGGCCGACGGCACTGTTGCCTTCGCCCCCGGCCTTCTGGCGCGCGCTGATGGCGGGGTACTGTACGTGGACGAAGTCAACCTTCTCGCCGACCATCTGGTGGACATTCTTCTCGATGCGGCCGCCAGCGGCGTCAACTTTGTGGAACGCGACGGCGTTTCCCACCGCCACCCGGCGCGTTTTGTTTTGATTGGCACGATGAACCCGGACGAGGGCGAGTTGCGGCCGCAACTTCTGGACCGCTTCGGCCTGTCGGTGGTGACGGAGACAGTGCAGGCGCCGGAGTTGCGCGCCGAGGTGGTGGCGCGGCGGTGCGCGTTTGAAAAAAACGCCGGGGAATTTTGCGCGTCTTTTGACGGTGAGCAAAAAAAGTTGGCGCAACGTTGTTCTAATGCGCGCAAGTTGCTCGACGGCGTCACCGTCAGCGACTCGGTGGCCCAAACCATTGCGCGCCGCTGCATAAATGAAAAGTGCGACGGCCTGCGCGCCGACCTGGTCCTGCACAAAGCCGCCTGCGCCCACGCCGCCCTGCGCGGCGCGGCGGAGGTGACGGTTGCAGACGTGGAAACCGTCGCCGAGTTGGCGCTGCGCCACCGGCGCAAGGCGGATGGCGGTGGTGTGGACCTTGGCGGCGGCGCTGCCGGCGCCAACAATGGCGGCGGCGGTGCCGGGAATGGTGGTGACAGTGTTGATAACGGTGACAGCGGCGCCGGGGACGGCGGCGACAGCGGTGACAGTGACGGTGTCACTGTTGCGGCTGTTGCAGTGGACCTCGGAGATGGCGGTGACGGTGTTAAAAATGACGGTCACAGTGACGCCGCCGGCCGCGCGGCCGGTGAACACCGCCGCGGACTGGTCAACTGGCCGCGCACGTTGGCCGCCGGCCGGCCGCGGCGGCGGGAGGATTTGCATTACCGCCGCCGGATGGAAAAACCCGGGCGAATGAAACTGATTTTGGTCGACGCTTCCGCCAGCACCCTGCGCGGCGGCGCCCTGCGGCGCGCCAAAGGCCTGGTCGCCGCGCTGCTGGAACAAGCGCGCCGCCGCCGCGAGCGCGCCGGGATTTTGCGTTTCGGCGGCGGCAGTGACGGCGTACAACTGCTGCGCGCCTGCCGCAAAGTGGGCCGCAACGAAATTGCCCCGGACCTCGCGCGCATCACCGGCGGCGGCGGCACTCCGCTGCGCCGCGCCCTGCTCCGCGCCGCCGGCCAACTGCGCGCCGAAGCCGGCCGCCGGCCCGGCGAGCGGCGGGAATTTTTTCTTATCACCGACGGCCGCAGCCGCGACCGCCTCCGCGGCCTCACCCTCACCGCCGCCGCCGCCACCGTGGTGGACATTGAAAACGGCCCGGTGCGCCTCGGCCGCTGCCGCCGCATCGCGCGCGAACTGGGGGCGCGGCTGGTGCACATTGACCAATTTTCCTCCGCCACGCGATGAACAGCAAAAACGACCGCCACAAAAAAATGGCGCAAAAGCGCAACGCCGGTTATGAAAAAAAACAGGCGCGGGCGACCCGCGAGAAAGGCCTGCTCATCGTCAACACCGGCACCGGCAAGGGCAAGTCCACCGCCGCTTTCGGCATGGCGTTGCGCGCGGTGGGGCATGGCATGCGCGTCGGCGTGGTGCAGTTCATCAAGGGCGCGATGCACACCGCCGAGCGCGATGTGCTGCAAAAATTTGCGCAGGTGGAGTTTCACACCATCGGCGACGGCTTCACCTGGCACACGCAAAACCGCGAACAGGACATCGCCACGGCGCAAAAAGCATGGGCGGTGGCGGAAAAAATGGCCGGCGATGCGGCCTACGACATGGTGCTGCTGGATGAGTTGAATGTGATTCTTAAATACGGTTATCTGGATTTCGACACCGTGCTCGGCGCGCTGCAAAAACGTCCGCCCATGCAGCACATCATCGTCACCGGCCGCCACGCCAGAGCCGAACTCATCGCCGCCGCCGACCTGGTGAGCGAAATCACCCCGCTGAAGCACCCCTACAAAGAACAGGGCGTGAAGGCGCAGCGGGGGGTGGAGTTTTAACTCTGCAGGATGTTGTATCATCCCGCCGCCGTGGAAATTTCAGACGAGATTTTTTTATGAGTCCCGCCGACCAGCGGCGGCGGCTGGCCAACGCGGTGCGGGCGCTGGCGATGGATGCGGTGCAGGCGGCGAAGTCAGGGCATCCGGGAATGCCCATGGGCATGGCCGACATTGCCGAGGTGTTGTGGAACGATTTTTTGCGCCACAACCCGGCCGACCCGGGTTTTGTGGACCGCGACCGCTTTGTGCTGTCCAACGGCCACGGTTCCATGCTGCTGTATGCGCTGCTGCACCTGAGCGGCTACGGCCTGGCGCTGGACCAGTTGCACAACTTCCGCCAACTGCACTCGCAAACCCCCGGCCACCCGGAATTCGGCGACACGCCCGGCGTGGAAACCACCACCGGCCCCCTCGGCCAGGGCCTGGCCAACGCCGTGGGCATGGCGCTCAGCGAAAAAATTCTCGGCGCGCGCTTTAACCGCGGCGGCCACCGCATTGTTGACCACCATACGTACGTGTTTGCCGGCGACGGCTGCCTGATGGAGGGCGTCTCCCACGAGGCCTGCAGCCTCGCCGGCCATTTGCGCCTCGGCAAACTCATCGCGTTTTACGACGACAACAACATTTCCATTGACGGCGAAGTGCGCCACTGGTTCAGCGACGACACCGCTGCGCGCTTCCGCGCCTACGGCTGGCACGTGGTGGACGCGGTGGACGGCCATGACGCCGCCGCCGTTACCGCCGCGATTAAAAAAGCGCGCGCGGAAAAAGACGCGCCGAGTTTAATTGTGTGCAGGACGGTGATCGGTTTCGGCGCGCCGAACAAAGCCGGCACCGAATCCAGCCACGGCGCGCCCCTCGGCGAGGAGGAGGTCGCGCTGGCGCGGGAAAACCTGAACTGGAACGAGGCGCCGTTTGAAATCCCCGGCGAGGTTTACCGCGGATGGGATGCGCGTGAGCGCGGCGCAAAGTTGCAGGAGGAATGGCGCGCAAAGTTTGCCCAGTTCCGCGCCGAGTTTCCGGAGGACGCCGCCGAGTTTGAACGGCGCACCAGCGGCGCGCTGCCGGCCGGGTGGGCCGGCGCGGCGGAAAAGTTTCTTGCACAGACGGTGCAGCAGGGCGAGACCGTTGCCAGCCGCAAAGCATCGCAGAATACTTTGGAAGCCTGCGCGCCGCACCTGCCGGAGTTGCTCGGCGGCTCGGCGGATTTAACCGGTTCCAATTTAACCCAATGGTCCGGCTCGCGGCCGCTCAGCGCGCAAGGCGGCGAGGACGAAGGGGACGGCGGCGCCAACTACATTTACTACGGCGTGCGCGAGTTCGCCATGTGCGCGGTGATGAACGGCATCGCGCTGCACGGCGGCTTCATTCCCTACGGCGGAACTTTTCTGATGTTTTCCGAATACGCGCGCAACGCGCTGCGCATGGCTGCGCTGATGGGCGCGCGCGCGGTGTTTGTTTTCACCCACGACTCCATCGGCCTCGGCGAGGACGGCCCGACGCACCAGGCGGTGGAGCAGGCCGCCACTTTGCGCCTGATGCCGAACATGTCGCTGTGGCGGCCGTGCGATGCGGTGGAAACGGCGGTGGCGTGGCGCGCCGCCATTGAAAGAAAAAACGGCCCCACCAGCCTGCTGCTGTCGCGCCAGAATCTTGCGCACCAGGAACGCGACAGCGCGCACGTCGCCAACATCGCGCGCGGCGGTTATGTGCTGCGCGACTGCGACGGCGCGCCGGAAGTGATTCTAATCGCCACCGGCTCCGAAGTTTCCCTGGCCGTGGAAACGGCCGCCGGGTGCGCAAAAAAAGGCCGCCGGGTGCGCGTGGTTTCCATGCCGAGCACCGATGTTTTTGAGGCGCAGGACTCAGCCTACCGCAACGCCGTCCTGCCGCCGGCAGTGCGCAACCGCATCGCCGTGGAGGCCGGCGTCACCGACATCTGGCGCAAATACGTCGGACTGGACGGCGCCGTGCTTGGCCTCGATTCTTTCGGCGCCTCGGCCCCGGCCGCGGATGTGTTCCGGCACTTTGGATTCACCGTGGACAATTTGTCGGCGATGGTGGGGGCGATGCTGGAATAAAAACCGCCGTTGCACCGCCGCGCCGGCGACGGTGTAAAATACCCGCAACCTCACTCCCACCCCCACCACCGGAGACTCCGTCATGCCCATTAAAATCGCCATCAACGGATTCGGCCGCATCGGCCGCAACATCTGCCGGGCCTTGTTTGAGTCGGGGCGCGATGAGGAGTTGCAAATTGCCGCCATCAACGACCTCGGCGACGCCAAAGTCAACGCCCATCTTTTGCAGTTCGACAGCACCCACGGCCATTTCCCTTTTTCGGTGCGCGCTGACGGCGATGCGATCACGGTGAACGACCACGCCATCAAAGTCATCGCCGAGCGCGACCCGCAAAAATTGCCGTGGCAAAAACTCGGCATCGACATGGTGCTGGAATGCACCGGCCTGTTCGCCAGCAAGGAAAAAGCCGGCGCGCATCTTAAAGCCGGCGCCGGCAAGGTGGTCATCTCGGCGCCGGGCGGCGCGGACGTGGACGCGACCGTTGTTTACGGCGTGAACCACGGCATTCTGCGCGCATCGCACACGGTCATTTCCAACGCCTCGTGCACCACCAACTGCCTCGCGCCCATGGCAAAAACCTTGCACGACGCGGTCGGCATTGTCAGCGGCATCATGAACACCGTGCACGCCTACACCAACGACCAGGTGCTGGCCGATGTGTACCATTCCGACCTGCGCCGCGCGCGCGCCGCCGCCCATTCCATGATTCCCACCGCCACCGGCGCGGCCAAAGCGGTGGGGCTGGTGCTGCCGGAGTTGAACGGCAAACTGGACGGCTTCGCCATTCGCGTGCCGACGCTGAATGTGTCGCTGGTGGACCTGACCTTCAAAGCCGCGCGCAAAACCACCGTGGACGAAGTCAACGCCGCCATGCGCGATGCTGCCGAGGGCGCGCTGGACGGCGTGCTGGAGTACAACGCCGCGCCGCTGGTGTCGGTTGACTTCAACCACAACCCGGCTTCGGCGGTGTTTGACGAATCCATGACCCGCGTGCTGGACGGCGACCTGGTGAAGGTTTGCGCGTGGTATGACAACGAGTGGGGATTTTCCAACCGCATGCTGGACACCGCCGCCGCGTTTTACAACGCGCCCTCGTGATGCTGCTGATGCGCGATGTGGACCTTCGCGGCCGCCGCGTTTTAATTCGTGAAGATTTAAACGTGCCGCTCAGCGGCGGCCGCATCCGCAGCGACGCGCGCATTCGCGCCGCCGTTCCCACCGTGCAAGAGGCGCTGGCCGGCGGCGCGCATTCGGTGACGCTGATGTCGCACCTGGGCCGGCCGGTTGCCGGTGGCGGTGCCGGCGGCGATTTCTCCCTTGCGCCGGTGGCAAGCGCGCTTGGCAATGCGCTGGGCCGGCCGGTGCGGCTGATTAAAACCTGGCGCGGCGGCGGCGGTGATGCTGCCGGTGAGGGTGAAGTCGCGCTGCTGGAAAATCTGCGCTTTCATCCCGGCGAGGCCGCCAACGATGCCGGCTTTGCCGCCGGCCTGGCCGGGTTGTGCGATGTGTTTGTGATGGACGCTTTCGCCACCGCCCACCGCGCCCACGCCTCCACCGTCGGCATTGCGCGCGCTGCAAACGTCGCCTGTGCCGGGCCGCTGCTGGCCGCCGAGTTGCGCGCGCTCGGCGATGCGATGCGCGCGCCGAAACCGCCGCTGGTGGCCGTCATTGGCGGCGCCAAAGTGTCCACCAAACTCGGCGTGCTGAACGCCCTCGCCGGCCGCGCCGAGGTGCTCATCCCCGGCGGCGGCATCGCCAACACCTTCCTTGCGGCCACCGGCGCCGCCATCGGCAAATCGCTGGCGGAAGACTCCATGCTGGACCAGGCGCGCACCATCATCGCCCGCATGTCCACCCGCGCCGCCGCCATTATTCTGCCGACTGACGTGGTCACCGCGCCGGCCGCCGACTCCGCCGCCGGCATCACGGTGTGCGACGCAGCCAATGTGGACTCCGCATCCGCCATTGTGGACGTCGGCCCCGGCACCCGCGCCAGAATCGCGTCCACCATCGGGGGTGCCGGCACCGTTGTGTGGAGCGGCCCCATGGGCGTTTTCGAAAACCCCGCGGCCGCCGAAGGCACGCGCACCGTTGTAGACGCCGTCACCAACGCATCCGCCACCTCCATCGCCGGCGGCGGCGACACCATCGCCGCGCTGGAAAAATTTGGCGGCGCCGCCGGCTTCTCGTATATTTCCACCGGCGGCGGCGCGTTTCTCGCGTTCCTCGCCGGGCAGACTTTGCCGGCGGTGGCCGCGCTGGAAGAACGCGCCGCCGCCGCCGCTTGATGATGAAAAAGAACACGAAAAAACCCGCGCCGCCGCCGCCGCGCGCCGCCAGCCACCGCCACACCAAAATCGTCGCCTCCCTCGGCCCGGCCACCGATGAGCCGGCGGTGATGGAGGGCATGATCCGCGCCGGGCTGGACGTGGCGCGGGTGAACTTCTCCCACGGCACCGCCGCCGACCACATGCGCCGCGCAAAATTGATGCGCGAGCGCGCCGCCGCCTGCAACCGCGCGGTGGGACTCCTCGCCGATTTGCAGGGGCCGAAAATCCGCATTGCCAACTTTCGCGACGGCGCGGTGCAACTCCGCGACGGCGCGGCCTTCACCCTGGATGCGCAACTCGGCGGCAACGACGGTGACGGCGCGGCGGTCGGCGTCACCTACAAAGCATTGCCGCGCGACGTCAAGGCCGGCGATTTGCTGATGCTGGACGACGGCAACATCGCGCTGCGCGTCATGCGGGTGCGCGGCGGCAAAGTGCACACCCGCGTGGCCGCCGGCGGCGTCCTGTCCAACAGCAAGGGCATCAACCTCGCCGGCGGCGGATTGTCATCGCCGGCCCTCACCGCCAAAGACCGCGCCGACATTAAACTCGCCGGCAAGTTGCAGGCCGACTACCTGGGACTCTCTTTCGCGCGCAACGCCGATGATGTCCGCCGCGCGCGCCGCCTGTTCACTGCGGCCGGCGGCAGCGGCGGCATCGTGGCCAAAATTGAGCGCGCCGAAGCGCTGGCCAACATTGAGGAAATCATCGCCACCGCCGATGCGGTGATGATTGCGCGCGGCGACCTGGGCGTGGAGATCGGCAACGCCGAACTGCCCGGCGTGCAGAAGCGAATCATTGCCGCCGCGCGCGACCACAACAGCATCGTCATCGTCGCCACGCAGATGATGCAGTCCATGGTGGTCAACCCGCAGCCCACCCGCGCCGAGGTTCTGGATGTGGCCAACGCCGTGCTGGACGGCACCGACGCGGTGATGCTGTCCGCCGAGACCGCCACCGGCCGCCACCCGGTGAAGGTGGTGAGCGCCATGCACCACATCTGCCGGGGCGCCGAGAGCCACCGCATCAGCACCACCACCGACGGCGCCGAGGTGGACGCCGCCGCCGACCGCATCACCGGCACCGACCAGGCCATCGCCATCGCCACCATGTTCACCGCCCACCACCACGACCTCGCCGCCATCATCGCCCTCACCGAGTCCGGCGCCACCGCGCGGTGGATGTCGCGCATCAACAGCGGCATTCCCATCTACGCCATCACCCGCCATGTGGCGACCCAGCGGCGCGTCACGTTGTACAAGGGCGTCTACCCGGTGGCGCACGACGTCAACGCGCGCAGCGACCACCGCATCGACCGCCAGATCGTCACCGAGTTGCTGCGCCGCAAGTCGGTGCGCAAAGGCGACCGCATCGCCGTCACCCGCGGCGACCTCACCGGCGTCAGCGGCGGCACCAACACCATGAAGATTCTGCGCGTGGAGTAGGCACTGTGGACCTCGGCATCAACGGCCGCCGCGCCATCGTTTGCGCCTCCAGCCGCGGGCTGGGCAAAGCCTGTGCAATGTCACTGGCCGCCGAGGGCGTGGCGGTGGTCATGAACGGGCGCGACGCCGGCACGTTGAAGGCTGCAGTGGACGAAGTGCGCGCTGCAGCCGGCGCCGGCGGCGCCGACGTCACCGGCATCGCCTGCGACGTCACCACCGCCGCCGGCCGCGATGCATTGCTGGCCGCCTGCCCGGCGCCCGACATTCTGGTGAACAACGCCGGCGGTCCGCCGCCCGCGCATTTCCGCGGCATTAAAGAAAGCGACTGGCACGCCGCGCTGAACAACAACATGCTGGCGCCCATCGCCCTCATCCAGTCGGTGGTGGACGGCATGATGGAGCGCAACTTCGGGCGCATCGTCAACATCACCTCGGCCGCGGTGAAGGCGCCCATTCCGGCCCTCGGCCTGTCCAACGGCGCGCGCGCCGGCCTCACCGGCTTCGTCGCCGGAGTGGCGCGCGAAGTGGCCGCGCACGGCGTCACCATCAACAACATTCTGCCCGGCCCGTTTGACACCGACCGCCTGCGCGCCAACTTCCGCTACAACGCCGAGCAAAGCGGCGGCGACGCCGAGGCGCTGATGGCCGCCGGCCGCCGCGCCAACCCGGCCCGGCGCTTCGGCGAGCCGCCGGAGTTCGGCCGGTTGTGCGCGTTCCTGTGCAGCGTCCATGCCGGCTTCATCAACGGCCAGAACATCGTCGTGGACGGCGGCGCGTTTCCGGGGACGCTGTGACCGGCGGCGCGCACCACGGCCGGCGCGTGGTGGTGACGGCCGGCGCCGACGGCATCGGCAAAAGCATCGCCGCGCTGCTGCACGAAGAGGGCGCCTCGGTGTGCATCGCCGACGTCAACGAACAACAACTCGGCGAATGCCAGGCGCAATTCCCCGGCATGATTTGCCGCCGCGCCGATGTGGCCGACGTTTCCGATGTGGACGCGGTGTTTGACGAACTGCTCGGCGAGTGGGGCGGGGTCGACGCGCTGGTAAACAACGTCGGCATCGCCGGCCCCACCGCGCCGGTAGAGGAGGTGACGGCGGAGGACTGGGAGCGGGTAATGCGGGTGAACATCGGCGCGCATTTTTTGTGTACGCGGCGCGCGGTACCGGCCATGAAGTCCGGCGGCAGCATCGTCAACATCTCCAGCACCGCCGGCGTCATGGGCTACCCGCTGCGCGCGCCATATGCGGCGTCCAAGTGGGCGGTGGTGGGCCTGACTCAAACCCTGGCCATGGAGCTCGGCGAGCGCCGCATCCGCGTCAACGCCGTGTGCCCTGGATCGGTGGACGGCGCGCGCATGGCGCGGGTGATTGCCGCCGAGTCGGCGGCGCGCGGCATCGCCGAGCAGGACCTCCGCCGCGCATATGAACGGCAGGCGTCCATGCGCACTTTTGTGGACGCCGGCGACATTGCAAACGCGGTGTCGTTTTTAATTTCCGACCGCGCGCGCCTGGTCAGCGGCCAGGTGCTGTGCGTGGACGGCAACACTGAAACGCGGACGCTGTAGGTGAACTCCATCTGCGTCTTCTGCGGCGCGCAACCCGGCGCGCGCGGCGAATACCTGGCCGCGGCCGGGCAGTTGGGGCGGCTGATGGCGGCGCGCGGCATCGGCCTGGTCTACGGCGGCGGCGGCGAAGGCATGATGGGCGCGGTCGCCGATGCCGTGCGCACCGCCGACGGCCGCGCCATCGGCGTTATCCCGCAACGGCTGATTGCCAAGGAACAGGCCAACCCAGCCGCCGACCTGCGCGTGGTCAACAACATGCACGAGCGCAAGGCGCTGATGGGCGAACTGTCCGACGCCTTCATCGTCCTGCCCGGCGGCCTCGGCACGCTGGAGGAATTATTTGAAGTGTGGACCTGGCGCCAACTCGGCTTCCACCGCAAACCCTGCGGCCTGCTCAACGTGGCCGGATTCTACGACACCCTCCTGCAGCACATCGCCGGCGCAAACCAAAGCGGATTCATCCGCAGGGAGCACCGCGATTTGCTGCTGGTGGCGGGGGAGCCGGGGGAGTTGCTGGAGAAGGTATTGACAGCGAGGTGAGGATGGTGGTATTGTTACGGCTTGGCACACCTTGGAGGATGACCATGAACAGAACCGGTGCGACAAGAAAAATCACCGAAAAATATTCACAGCAGCCATACATGCGCTCCCTGCCCCCCGGCGGCGAGCGTAAGATGGTGTCCTTTGACCCGGAACTGCTTTACCAGTTGAACCTGATTGCAAAAATGTCCGGGTGGACGCTGTCCGAGGTGGTGCATGAGGTTGCAAAACACGGCATGCAAACCATCGCACACGACAAAACCAACCCGCTGCACTTGCCGGCGGCGACGGCGGAGGGGTTCGTGCGCAAAGAGGAGGAGGAGGATATTGCCCTGTGCCAAAAGCGGATGAACGGGCCGAACATTCCGTGGAAAAAATTGAAAAAATTCATCAGAGGGTGAAGGACCGTGCCATATAACATCAACATCAACGATCGCGCAATGCGGGAATTGCAGGGTATACAATCTGCAAAAATTCGCCGACAAATAAGCGACCATATTGATAATCTGGAAGACAATCCCCGGCCCGGGGGCTGTCAGTCGTTGCAAGGGTATGCAGAATGCTACTACCGCATTCGTCAGGGGGATTATCGGATTATTTACCAAATTGACGATGATACATTGACGGTGAGCATTTTGATGGTCGGTCACCGTCGTAATGTGTATATCCGTTTTCGCCGCCGCCATCATCGGTAATCCTCCCGGCGTCCACAGCGGCATCACTCCTCCCGCACCAGCAGTGACTCCACCGTCTTGATGATTTTCCCCGCGCTGCTGCGGGTGAAGTGGAGCTGCAGGCCCTGGGGGACCAGGGTGCGGTCGTAGCGCTGGATTTCGTAGCCGCCGTCGTCGCTGATTAAGAGGGCGAAGACGGTGAGGGTGTCGCCGGTGATGCGGCCCCAGAAGTAGGGGTCGCCGCGCATCGGGTCGAGGGCGGCGCGTTTGCCGAACAGGTTTGCCTTCATCGCCGAGGAGAAAACATTTTCGCGCTGGCTGGTGATGAAATCAATGGCGTAGGTTTTGGATTTGGCTTTGCCGTCGGCGCGCACCGCGGTGGTGTTCCATTCCACGTTGAAACCTTCATCGATTTCGTTGATCTCCACCCGCAGGCGCAATTCTTTTCCGTCGGGGCTGTCCTGGGCGCTGAGGGAACCGTGGTAGACGCCGACAAAACGGCCGATGTCGGCGTGGGCGAACTGCGGCGCCGCCAGGGCGAGGAGCAGCAGCAGTTGGGAGGCGAAAAGTTTCATGTCTTGTCCCATGTCTGGTCAGGCGCCGCGCCGGCTGAGTTTTGCGCTGAAAAACCCCAGCAACAGGCCGGTGGCGAGGCCGGTTGCGTGGGCGGTGTTGGCGACGCGAATGCCGAAAATTTCCAGCACACCGCTCCAGCATAGCACGAGCCACGCCAGCATCATAACCACGATGGGGTTGCCGAGTCGCGCGCCGCTACCGGGGTTGAAGCGGCTTTGCATCCACAGAAATCCGAGCAGGCCGTAAAGTACGCCGGACATGCCGCCGAATGCCGGGCCGCCGGCGGCGAACTGGCACAGGTTGGAAAACACGCCGACCGCGGTGACCAGCAGCGCAAGGGCGGCGGCGCCGAACACGCGCTCAGCCATCTCGCCGAGGGCCCACAACCAGGCGAGGTTAATCACCAGGTGCGGCAGGCCGAAGTGCAGAAAAATCGGCGTCAGCAGCCGCCACACTTCACCATCGGCAATCTCCGGCAGGCCGGCCGGCCCCTGGCTGATGAAAAGCCACGGCCGCAAGTCCACGGCAAACTGCGAGCGCGCCGCCAGTTCCACCACAACGCAGGCGCCGATGAGGGTGAGGGTGAGGCGCGGGAAATGGTGCATTTCAACCGTGGTAAAGCGCGTAAAACAGCCCGGCCAGCGCGACAATAACGGCGGCGCAAACCCACACCGCAAGCATCGCGCCGGGGCGGTTTTGTTTTTCATCTTCCTGCGCGCCGCGAATGTTTTTCATCCGCAGCAGCAGCAGAACCGCGACAACCACCACCGCGGTGAAAAGAATTTTTGCAAGCATGGCGCCGGAGGTTACATAATCGCGCGGAAAGTCGGATTATAACCGGATGAACGCAATGCGAAAAACATGGGGCGCCGGATTTGTGTTTGCGCTGCTGGCATGCGCCGCCGCGGCTGCAGGCGCGGAATGGAAAACCGATTTTGGCAAGGCGACGGTGGATTTGTCGGAGATCCTTTCCGGCGGCCCGCCCAAGGACGGCATTCCGGCCATTGACCGGCCGCGCTTTATCGGCCACGCCGAGGCCGAGTGGCTGGGTGACGCCGAGCCGGTGATTGTGCTGCGCAGCGGGAAAAAAGCCCGCGCCTATCCGCTGCAAATTTTAATCTTCCACGAAATTGTCAACGACAACTTCGACGGCCGCCCGCTGGCGGTGACGTTCTGCCCGCTGTGCAACGCCTCCATCGTGTTTGACCGCCGCGTGGACGGCGCGCCGCTGGACTTCGGCACCACCGGAAAATTGCGCCACAGCGACCTGGTGATGTACGACCGCCAGAGTGAAAGTTGGTGGCAGCAGTTCACCGGCGGCGCCATCGTCGGCCGTTACGCCGGCGCACAGTTGCGCCGCGTGCATTCCAACATTGTTTCCTACGCCGACTTTCGCGCCGCCTACCCCGGGGGTGAGGTTCTCTCGCGCGACACCGGCTTCACCCGCCCCTACGGGCGCAACCCCTACCGCGGCTACGACACCACCGCCGGCCAGCCATTTCTGCTGGACCAGCCGGCCGACCCGCGCCTGCCGCCGGTTGCGCGGGTGCTGAGCGTGCACAGCGCCGGGCAAAGAACGCTGTATCCATTTTCTGTGCTGCGCGAGAAAAAAGTCATCAACGACACCGTCGGCGCCGAGAAAATCGTCGCCCTCAGCAAGTTCGGCACCCTGTCGGCGCTGGATGAATCCGAGATCGCCGCCTCAAGAAAAATACTTTCGGCCAGCGCATTCAGCCGCGTGGTGGACGGGCGGGAATTGTTTTTTGTGCTGCGCGACGGAAAAATTGTGGACCGCGCAACGCAGTCGGCGTGGAACCTGCTGGGCCAGGCCACCGCCGGGCCGCTTAAGGGAAAATCCCTGGCGCCGGTGGACAGCGGCGTGCACTTTGCTTTTGCCTGGCTTGCGTTTTATCCCGAGTCAAAAATTTACCGCTGAGTTTTTCATCCGCGCCACAGCCAGCTCAGCCCGCTGAGCGCGCCCTCTTTGTCCTGCTCGCGGGTGTCCACGGCGATGAACTTGCGCTCTTTTTTGCCGTTGTAGCGCTGGCGCGGGCGGCCGATTTTGTTTTCCGGGTCGCTGATCATTTCCTTCCAGTGGGCAATCCAGCCGACCGTGCGGCCGATGGCAAAAACCACCGTGAACATGCTCGGCGGAAAACCCATCGCCCGCAGCACGATGCCGGAATAAAAATCCACGTTGGGGTAGAGTTTTTTCTTGATGAAGTATTCGTCTTCCAGGGCGATTTTCTCCAATTCCATCGCCACTTCCAGCAGCGGGTCTTCAATGCCGAGCTCGCCCAGCACCTCGTGGCAACTCTCGCGCATCACTTTGGCGCGCGGGTCATAGTTTTTATACACCCGGTGGCCGAAGCCCATCAGGCGGTAACTGTCCCTGGAGTCCTTGGCGCGGGCGATAAATTTCGGAATGTTTTTCCGCTCGCCGATTTCGGTCAGCATTCTGAGCACCGCCTCGTTGGCGCCGCCGTGCGCCGGCCCCCACAGCGATGCGATGCCGGCCGCAATGCACGCAAACGGGTTGGCGCCGGAGGAGCCGGCCAGGCGCACGGTGGAGGTGGAGGCGTTCTGCTCGTGGTCGGCGTGCAGAATTAAGATGCGGTTCATCGCCTTGGCCAGCACCGGGTTCACCACGTACTCCTCGGTGGGCACGCCGAACAGCATCTTCAGCAGGTTGGCGGCGTAGTCCAGGTCGTTGCTGGGATACACGAAAGGCTGGCCCATGGAATACTTGTATGCGCAGGCGCCGATGGTCGGCATTTTTGCAATCATCCGGTGGCAGGCCACCATGCGCTGCATGGGATCGCTGATGTCGGAGCCGTCGTGGTAGAACGACGACAGCGCGCCCACCACGCCGACCATGATGGCCATGGGATGGGCGCCGCGGCGGAAGCCCTTGAACAACGCCATGAGTTGCTCGTGCAACATGGTGTGGCGGGTGATGGTGTGGTCAAACTCGGCCTTCTGCGCCGGCGACGGCAGGTCGCCATAGAGCAGCAGGTAGCACACATCCAGGTAGTCGGTGTTTTCCGCCAGTTCCTCAATGGCGTAGCCGCGGTGGCGCAGAATGCCCTTGTCGCCGTCGATGAAAGTGATCTCGGAAGTGCACGAGGCGGTGGAGGTGTAGCCGGGGTCGTAGGTGAACACCCCGGCCTCGGCGTACAGTTTGCGGATGTCGACCACCCGCGGCCCTTCGGTGCCTTCCAGCAGCGGCAGTTCGTAGGACTTGCCGGTCATGTTGTCGTGCAAGGTGAAGTAGTGCCGGCGCCCGGCTTCACCCGCGGTTGATTTTTTTTCTTTCTTGCTCTGCATGGTTTTGACGTTCATCACAGCGCCTCCCCGCTACCGGTAAAATGTGTTCTTCAAGGACTCGCATTATGCCACAAAAATCCGCCGCGCCGCTGTTCCTGCTCACCCGCCACTGGCGCGACACCGCCGCCGGGCTTGAGGTGGTGCTGTGGGCCGGCGGCGGCGAGGGCCGGCCGGCGCGCATTCACCTGCGCGGCCAGCAGGCGGTGTGCTTTATTCCCCGCGCCATCACCGATGAAAAAATCGCCGCCCTCGCGCAAAACTACCAGCGCCGCCGGCTGAAACTTAAAACACTGGACGGCGGTGACGCCGACGCTGTGTATTTTTCGCGCCAGTCCGATTTGCTGGAGTTCCGCCGCCGCGCGCAGCACCACGGCATCGCGTTGTACGAATCCGACGTCAAACCGGCCGACCGTTTTCTGATGGAACGTTTCATCACCGGCGCGTTCACCGTGCACGGCGAGGCGCGGCACCAGGACGGCTTCACCGTCTTCACCAACCCGCGCCTGCGCCGCGCATCGCACAAGCCGGCGTTTCGCGTCTTGTCCCTGGACATTGAAACCGGCCGCGACGGCCGCCTCTATTCCGCCGCCGCCGCTGACGATGGCGCCGAAAAAGTTTTCGTGGTCAACGACGGCACGCAAAAAAAAGGGGGCGTCACCCACGGCGGCCTGCCGGTGGTTTTTGTGCGCGACGAAACACAATTGCTCACCGAATTTTTCCGCTGGCTGCGGCGCCGCGACCCCGACGTTCTGATTGGCTGGAACGTGGTTAACTTTGACCTCGACGTTCTCCAGCGCGCATGCGCGCGGCTCAACGTTCCTTTTGACATCGCGCGCGGCGGCGAGCGCGCGGCGGTTGTCCGGCGGGAAAACCAGACTCAAACCAACATCGCGCGCCTGCCCGGCCGGGTGGTGCTGGACGGCATTGAAACATTGCGCGCCGCGTTCTGGAATTTTGAAAGTTTCCGTCTGGAGTTCGTCGCCCGCCAATTGCTGGACCGCGGCAAGGCGCTGGCGGACAGCGGGGACAAGATGGGCGAAATTGAACGCCTGTACCGCGACGCGCAGTTTGAACTGGCGCATTACAACCTGGAAGACTGCCGGCTGGTGCGCGAAATTTTCGCCCACACCGATTTGGTGAACTTCACCGCCACCCGCACCGCCCTCACCGGCCTCGCCCTCGGCCGCCACGGCGGCTCGGTGGCCGCTTTTGACAACCTCTACCTCCCCCGCCTCCACCGCGCCGGCTACGTCGCCCCCGACCTGGACCCGTCCCGCGCCGCCAACGCCGAATCCAGCCCCGGCGGCTACGTCCTCGATTCCCGCCCCGGCCTCTACCGCAACGTCCTCCTGCTGGATTTCAAAAGCCTCTACCCCAGCATCATCCGCACCTTCAAAGTCGACCCTCTGGGCATGCAACTTGGCGGGGACGGGGACGGCGGTGGCACGCCTAAGGTCGGAAACCTCATGGATTCCTGAGCGGTGGAAAAACCGTGTTCCCCGCCCCCATCGGCCAAACATTCACCAGCAATGGCAGCGAGTTCGCCGGCGTCTTTTTGACGTTTCCGCACAACGGCAGGACTGGCGGCACCGCCACGCCCCGGGAATTCAGAATGAGGCGGCCAAAAATAAGCTATGGCAGGTTTTCATAAGCCGGTGTATAGTGCGGCCGCCGATTCGAAAAATAGAACAGTGGCCGAGGTGGAAAAATGAACATGCGCCGTTTTGAAGAAAAAATTGTGGTTGTCACGGGTGGCAGCCGCGGCATTGGCCGCGCAATTGCTTTGCGGTTTGCCGCCGAAGGCGCTCGGGTTGTGGTGAGTGCCAACGAGGAACGGGCCGAAGAAGTTGCGTCTGAAATTCGCGCCAACGGCGGCGAGGCCATCGCCGTGGTCGCGGATGTAAAAGACGCGGCGCAAGTGCATAAAATCTATGACGAAGCCGAGCGCAACTTTGGCGCCGTCCATGTGTCAGTGCAAAACGCCGGGGTCATCACTATCGCCAAATTGGAAGACATGACTGTGGCGGAGT
This sequence comes from Gammaproteobacteria bacterium, assembly GCA_028817275.1. Lineage (GTDB taxonomy): Bacteria > Pseudomonadota > Gammaproteobacteria > Arenicellales > Spongiicolonaceae > Spongiicolonus > Spongiicolonus versatilis. Next base: position 15,130 of record JAPPPZ010000053.1, on the reverse strand, counting down.
GGGACATGATTATGGAGGTCAATACCAAGGGGGTGTTTCTCTGCTGCCAGGCGGCCGCCGCCCGCATGAAGAAACGCGGCCGCGGGGGGCGCCTGATTAACACCGCCTCGGGGCAGGCGCGCCAGGGGTTTATTTACACTCCTCACTATGCCGCCAGCAAATTCGGCGTGATTGGAATCACCCAGAGTTTGGCAAAAGAGCTGGCATCGGACAATATCACCGTTAATGCCTTTTGCCCCGGCATTATTGACACCGAGATGTGGGCGTACAACGACAAGGCATGGGGCGCTTTGCTGGGCAACTACCAGCCCGGCGAGTTAATGGCGTCGTGGGTTAAAAACATTCCGATGATGCGCGCCGGAACCGGCGAGGATGTGGCCGGCTTGGTTGCATTTCTCGCCTCCGATGATGCGGCCTATATCACCGGCCAAACCATCAATGTAGACGGCGGCTTAATCATGTCCTAGCCCCGCGGCTTCACCAGCAGCTAAAGCCGCCATCTATAATTAAATCCAAACCGGTGCAGAAAGAGGCGGCGGGAGAGGCAAGAAAAACCACTGGCCAGGCGATTTCTTCCGTGGTGGCCATCCTGCCCAACGGCGTATCGGCCTCGAAGCGCTGAACTTGCGTGGCCACTTCAGGACGCAAATTCATCGGGGTGGCGGTGTAACCGGGACTCACGGAGTTGACGCGAACACCGCGCTCACGCCATTCCATTGCCAGGCTTTTTGACAAGTGAACCACACCTGCCTTGGACGCATTATAGTGGGCTTGGGACAACCCTCGGTTGACAATCGTCCCGGACATGGACGCAATATTGATCACGGACCCGGCACCGCGCGGCAGCATTACCCGGGCCTCGGCCTGGCAAGAAAGAAAAATCCCGGTCAAATTCACCTCCAACATCTGCTTCCATTGGTTTTCTTCCATATTTTCAGCCGGAGCCGCGTTAGCGATGCCGGCGCTGTTGACGGCAACCGACACCGGGCCAATCTCACGCTCGGTTTTATCAACGGCAACCGCCAAATCAGCGGCACAAGTCACGTCTCCTTTCAGCACAATCGATTGACGCCCCAATTTGTTAATCTCGGCGGCCGTATTTTCGATTCCATCACTGCCGGGCAAATCGAAACAGCCCACATCCGCGCCGGCCTCCGCCAGGGCGATGGCGATGCGCTGGCCAATCCCGCTGCCAGCGCCGGTGACAAAAGCACATTGACTATCCAGACGAAAAATATCCACCCTGCGCCTCCTCAGATTCAGGTCGTTGCCAGGTCAGATTCAGGTCGTTGCCAGGTTAATAACCGTTTCGTGGTTTGCTTCCGCCCCTTCCAGAATGGCCCGCTGCCGGCCACGGCTGAGCACCAATGTTCGATGCGACATGCCCAAAACTTCATCCAAGTCAGAACTAACCAAGACGATGGCGGCGCCGGCCCGTGCCAAGTTGGCAATCATATCATAAATTGCCGCGCGTGCACCTACGTCAATTCCACGCGTAGGCTCATCCAGAATAAACACTCGCGGGGACCGGGAAACCCACTTGGCGATAACAGTTTTCTGCTGGTTGCCTCCGGATAATTCGCCAACCCGCTGGTCAGGATCGCCTTTGACTCCCACGCGCAGAATTGCACTATGGGCAAAATCGTGGATTTTTCCCGGCCAGGCCCAGCCGTTTTTAGCAAAGATATCGGAATTTCCGGCGGCGATGTTATTAGCGAGAGTGTGATCCAAAATCAGCCCTTGCAATTTTCTATCCTCGGGCACCAGAACAATACCGGCGCGAACAGCATCACGCGGCCCCGCCATGCGGACGATTTTGCCATCCACCTTGATTGTCCCGGCTGTGATTGGGTCAGCGCCACTGATAGCGCGCATTAATTCGGTTCGCCCGGCTCCAACGATGCCGGCGATACCGATAATCTCCCCCCGGCGCACATTGAAACTGATGTTTTTAAAGGTACCGTCAGCCGCAGTCAGATTTTTTACCGACAGCGCCTCATCGTTTTGCGGGGCGTCCCTCTCAGGGAAAATTCTGTCCACGTTACGCCCAACCATTTCCCTGACTAAAACATGGATCGGCGTCTGCGCATTGTCGTGCTGCGAGACCAACCGCCCATCGCGCAACACTAACACTCGATCAGCGATCAGGGGGATTTCATCGAGGCGGTGGCTGATATATATGAAAGAAACGCCATCCTCGCGCAACCGCCGAATCTGAGAAAACAAGCGGTCGGTTTCATCGGCGCCTAATGCCGCAGTGGGCTCATCCAGTATCAGCAGCTTCGACTGCAGGCACAGCGCCTTGGCAATTTCCACTTGCTGCTGTGCCGCAACCCGCAGCATCCGCACCAGGCACGATGGCGGCGCATCCAAGCCCAGGCGGCGTAATTGCTTTTTGGCGGCACTATTAATTTTTTCACGATCCACCACACCATTACGGGCAGGCAACCGGCCAACAAATACATTCTCCGCGATGGACAAGTCCGGCAGCAGCCGAATCTCCTGATGGATAAGCCCGATGCCCGCCGCAATAGCATCACCCGGCGTGGCCGGAGCATATGGACGCCCGCACCATGTCATGTGCCCGGAATCCGGTTGTATAACGCCGGCAATGATAGATGAAACCGTGGACTTGCCGGCGCCGTTCTCACCCAGGAGGGCTACAATTTCACCGGGGCGCACGTCCAGACCAAAGTCCACCAGGACCTCGGTCTGGACATAGCGTTTACCCAGGCCGCGCGCGGAAAGGCCGCGGTTTGCGCTTTCCGTGTCCACGAGCTTGCAACTTGCCTAGGGATGGACCTCAATAAAGCGGTCCACATTTTCTTTGGTGGTCAAAGTCGCATCCAGCAGCATTTCAGCCGGGACGAAGCGATTTTCAACCAAATCCACCGCAAACCGCACCGCAAGTCTGCCCATCAATTTGGTTTGCTGAGTCATTGTCGCGGCCAAACGACCTTGTTTGACTGCGATAAGCCCTTCCCGGTCGCCGTCAAAACCAACAACCAGCACATCGTGGCTCAAATTTGCAAGCCTGACAGCCTGTGCCGCCCCCATGGCCAGGGCATCAGCGCGCCCGAATATGACGTTGATGCTGGGATTGCGCTGCAAAAGATCCTGCCCAATGGAGACGCCCTCATCGTGGTGCCAGCCTTTGCTGGCCTGCTTCTCCACCGTATTCAACCCGGGGTAGTTCGCCAGCGCTTTTTCAAAGCCGGTGTCACGGGCAATTTCGGGAGTGGTCCCCAACTGGCCTTGCACAACCCCTACGACGCCTTTTCCACCGGTAACTTCGGCAACGTATTCCCCCAGGATACGCGCAGCTTCCTCGCTGTCAGTAGCGATAAAAGTGTCGCCGGGGGGAGACTGGGTGTTGCGGTCCACATTGACCACGGGAATGCCCGCTTTCTTCGCCGCGCGTACCGGCACATCTGCTGCAGTTGCGCCGGCCGGAATGTAAATCAATGCATCCACCCTCCGCGTGATGAGATCTTGAATCTGGCTGACCTGTTTCGCAGAGTCGCCACCGGCATCAACGGTGATAATTTCGTAGCCAAGCCGGCTGCTTTCCTCCTCCGCCGACTCCTTGATGAAATTGAAGAAATCAGCCTGCAGATTGGCCACCGCCAAACCAATGGTGTATTTTTGGTCGTGCGCTTGTACAGACGAAGCGAGCGACAGCGAGGCCACAGTTGCGGCCATAATGAGTTTTTTAAACATGGTTTCCTCCGTATTTTATGTGGTTAACGAACCAGGCGCCCAATGAACACCTGACGGGGAAGCATAGCACACCTGAAGCGCGGAGAGTTCAACCGCGCTGGCGGCGCCCGAGCGTATCCATCATCACTGCAATGGCGATGACTGCACCGATAACAATCTGCTGTACAAAAGGTGAAACGGCGAGCAAATTAAGGCCGTTGCGCAATACGCCGATAATAAACACGCCAACAATAGTGCCGCCTACACTGCCTTTGCCCCCGCTCAAACTCGCACCACCGATAACCACGGCGGCAATGGTGTCCAGTTCGTAGGTGAAGCCCGCGCTGGGCTGCGAAGAATCCAGCCTTGCCGCCAATGCTACTCCGGCCACCCCGGCCAGCAGCCCGGAAAAAGCATACACCCAGATGTTGGCCAGCCGCACTCGAATCCCCGCCAGCCGCGCCACCTCTGCATTGCCGCCAATTGCATAGAGGTTGCGGCCTCCCGCACGAAAACGCAGGTACACCCAGCCCAGAATCGCCAGCACAATAAAAACACTCATCGTGACTGACAAAAAGCCAAAGTGGCGCACCGTTGCCAATTCACTGAACCATTCCGGATAGCCGATAATTTGCCTCCCGTCAGTAAGAATGTTTGCCAGGCCGCGCGCGCCGGACAACATCGCCAAGGTGGCCACAAACGGAGGGAGTCTCCCGATAGTGATAAACAGCCCGCAAATCACACCGCATCCGCCCCCCGCCAGAATTGCAAGGACAATCGCAACCGGCAACGGAAATCCGCCATCCCGCATAAGCCAACCGAGGGTCATCGTGGCAAAAGCCAGCACTGACCCCACCGACAAATCAATGCCTCCGATTATGATGACCGCCGTCATGCCGATGGCAAGGATACCCAGCACCGTGACCTGGTCCAGAATGTTAAGAGCGTTGCGCGCCGAGAGAAAATGCTCGGACGCGAGCGAAAAAACCACGCACAACAAAATCAGACCGATGAATGGACCACCGGCCTCGCCAAACTGAAAAAAGCGCTTCATATGTGGATACATCGCCTTGCCGTGTTATTGCCCGGTCACACAGTCAGAGCAGGCAGATACAATACTCTGCCAACGCCCGCCCCCGAGACCGAAGCACCCCTGGCATCCCCGCGAGCAATACGTGGGAAATGCAAAAAAGATTTCCTGAAATTGCGGCTGGTCATCTTTGATTCCTCATCTCTCCTCACCTGCTCCACCGATGCAGAACAGGCAAAGCGGGAAGTATAATGCAACTACAGCGATACCAGTGTCAAGCAAATATTTACACATCCATGAGGACAAGACAAGGCGCCATGCGCCAATGATTTGGTGAGAGAAAAACACATGCCACCGGCTTTATGACAGGCATTAAGCCGCCGGCGCCTTGAAAGCGGCGGTGTCCATCACCCCCGGCGCATACCCGGCCGAGCGGGCGGTGAACAACGGCAGACAAGCGCTATTTTACCGCCGGCCTGATATTAAATGATGTGTCACACCGGCATGCTTTCGTAGTATATTGCCTGCAGGTGATTTCATTCTTCGGAGACAGAAACAATAATGCCACGGGCAAATAACAAAAAGCAGCACCTGCGCGGGGCGGCGCAAATACGTGAAATCGCGCGGCGAGTTCGGGCCCGCGATTTGGAAATGATTTGCGATGCCGGCACCGGCCATATCGGCGGAGACCTGTCCTGTGCGGATATTCTCGCAACACTGTATTTTCATGTTCTGCACTACACACCGGAGCATCCCGAAAATCCAGATCGGGACCGCTTCGTGATGAGCAAGGGGCATTGCGCCGGCGCGCTGTACGCGGTACTGGCGGAGGCCGGATTCATTGACGCAGACGAGTTGTCTACTTTTATGGCGCCGGAGTCACGTCTGAATGGCCATCCCAGCCGAATCAAAATGCCGGGTGTGGAAACAAGCACCGGCCCCTTAGGCCATGGCTTGCCGGTGGCGGTAGGCGCGGCAATGGCGGCGAAAATGGAAAACGCCGCCTGGCGAACTTTCGCGCTGCTCGGTGACGGCGAGTTGCAAGAGGGAAGCAACTGGGAAGCGGCAATGGCGGCCGCGCATTTTAAGCTTGATAGGCTTACCGTTATCGTTGACCGGAACGGTTTGCAACAGGGGGCCCCCACCGAGACTACAAACACCCTGGAGCCGCTGGCAAACAAATGGCGTGCTTTCGGCTGGGAAACAACGGAAACAGATGGCCATGACATCGATCAAATGATGGGCGTCTTTGACGGCCTGCCATTAAAGGCCGGGCACCCGAGTTGCATTATTGCGCGCACTGTGAAAGGGCGCGGCGTGTCTTTCATGCAAAATAAAGTGGAATGGCACCATAAAGTGCCGAACCAGGACGAGCGTGCACGCGCCGCGCTGGAATTGGAAAGGGCAAAAACATCATGAACGCCGAACTGCACGATTGCCGCGATGCTTTCGCCGCCGAACTGATGCGCCTTGCGGACGAGAATCCCGGCATCGTTGCCATATGCAATGATTCCGTGGGTTCCAGCAAACTGGGCGAGTTTCAAAAACGCTGGCCTGAGCGGCTGGTTAATATAGGCATCGCCGAGCAAAACATGGTTGGCGTGGCGGCCGGATTGGCCAACGGCGGCAAAATTCCATTCGTTTGCGCAGCCTCGTGTTTTCTGACCGGGCGGGCGCTGGAACAAATCAAGGTGGACATCGCCTACTCCAACGCCAATGTGAAATTGTGCGGAATGAGCTCCGGCATGGCATATGGCGAGTTGGGCCCCACTCATCATTCCATTGAGGATTTTGCGTGGACTCGGGTGATATCCAATCTCACCGTCACCGCCCCGGCTGACCGCACCGAAACAACCCAGGCCGTACGCTGGGCGGCACAATATGCGGGGCCGGTTTTTTTGCGGCTGAGTCGGATGGGCGTGCCTGATATTTTGCCGCCGGACTATGGGTTCAAACCCGGCCGGGCGGTGCAATTGCGGGAAGGCACCGCAGTGACTTTTATCGCCAATGGCACGTTGGTTTGCCGTGCGCTGGAGGCTGCCGATATTCTGGAGCAGGAAGGCCTGAGCTGCCGCGTTTTGAACATGTCCACGGTGCGTCCTTTGGACCGGGAGGCGGTGGAGAAGGCGGCATCAGAAACGCATGGCATCGTAACTTGCGAGGAGCACTCGATATACGGCGGCCTCGGCGGCGCAGTGGCGGAGGCGGCGGCCACAAGCCGCCCTTGCAAGATGCGCATGATGGGGGTTCCAGGCCGCTTTGCCCCAACCGGGTCAGCGTCCTGGCTATTGGATCATTTCGGCCTGTCCCCGGCAAACATCGCCGCAGCCGGGCGTGAGTTGATACACTCGCGCTGAAGCAAAAGCCATGGAAAGCGCCATCCTTGTTGTGGACCAGGGAACGACAAACACAAAAGCCGCCCTGGTAGATGCCACAGGCCGGGTGGTTGCCCGCGGCGAGGCGCCGGTGCCGATTTACTACCCCAAGCCGGGGTGGGTGGAGCAGAATCCCGAGGACATTTGGCAAAGCGCGTGCACCGCGGTTGCCGCCTGCCTGCAAGAACGGCCGGCGCGGGTATCAGCCATCGGCATCAGCAACCAGCGCGAGTCTTTTCTGGCATGGAGCGCCCGTGACGGCCGGGCTGTTGCCCCCTGCATTACCTGGCAATGCCGGCGCAGCGCCGACTTCTGCGCGCAAATTCGGAGCAACGGCGCCGAGCCGATGGTGCGCGCGAAAACCGGCCTTCCGGTGGACCCGTTATTCTCCGCCGGCAAAGCGCGCTGGCTGTCAGAGCGCGCGTCTTGCGCATCCGCCGACCTCCGGATGGGCACGGTGGACAGTTGGCTGCTGTGGAAATTGACCGGCGGGCGCGTCCACGCCTGCGACGAATCCAACGCCTCGCGCACGCAGTTGTTCAACATTCGTGAAGGGCAATGGGATGATGAATTGTGCGCCTTATACCACGTGCCGCGCGCGGCGCTGCCGCATGTTTTACCCTCGGATGCAGAGTTCGGCACAGTATCAAACGCACCGCCATTCCCCGATGCGCCGGTGCGGGCAATGATGGGCGATTCGCACGCGGCACTCCTGGGGCACCGCATCACTGCTCCGGGCGCGGTCAAAGCCACATATGGAACCGGCTCTTCGTTGATGACGTTACTGCCGGAATTTCGCCCCCCGGACAGCGGGATGACGACGACAATAGCGTGGCATTTGGGCGGACAGCGCGCATATGCTTTGGAGGGGAACATCTCGGTTTGTGCCTCAGCCCTGCCGTGGGCGGCAAAGTGGCTGGGGCTGGATGGAGACCCGGCCAAACTCGCCGCGCTGGCGCAGACGGCTGAGGATTCGGCGGGGGTGTTTTTCATTCCGGCGTTGGTGGGCCTGGGCGCGCCGCATTGGAACGCCGGCGCCCGCGGGTTAATTTGCGGACTTAGTTTTAACACCGGCCCGGAACATCTGGCGCGCGCGGTGATGGAATCCATCGCTTTTCAGGTTTGTGACGTATTTGAGGCAATGAAAAAAATATCGCCTGCCCCACTGGAAGTACTGTATGCCGACGGCGGACCGAGCAATAACAGATGGCTGATGCAACTACAGGCAAATTTCCTCGGTTTGCCGGTGCGCTCACGCAAGATGCCCAACGCTTCGGCGCTGGGCGTTGCGGCTGCAGCCGGCGTTGCCACAGGGCTGTGGCGGGACCGGGATATTTCTGCAACTTTGCCGCAAAAAAGCACCGAATTTGTACCGGCCATGCGCCCGCACCAGCGGGAAGAATTGCTGTGTGCATGGCACGAAGCCGTGGCCCGCACATTATTTTCCACCGAGGCTGCAACGCAAACCGCTCGCATCCCGTGACCTGCGGCGGCCAAACAGGCGCCCCCGCGCATTATGTAAAACGCCTGATTAGCCGCCCTGCTGGCGGCGGCGTTGCTGCTGCCGGGCGCGGCGCAGGCGCAGCGCGCGGCAAGTGAGTGTTCTAGTCGTCGTCCATCCGCCGGAAGTCGCCCTCCAGCGGCGGACGGGCGGAGTGCGGCGGGGCGCCGGGGATGCCGCGGGCGATGAAGCGGCGGATGGCCCAGCGGCGCAACGCCGGGGTCAGCAGCAGAAAGCCGGCCGCGTCGGTAACAAAACCCGGCGTCAGCAGCAGCGCGCCGGCCACCAGCAGGCACGCGCCCTCCAGCATTTCCACCGCCGGCGCCACGCCGCTGCGCATGTTGCGGTTGGCGCGCAGCAACGTGCTGAGCCCCTGGGCGCGCACCAGCAGCGCGCCGGCCGCGGCGGTGAGGACGACGCAGAACACCGTCCACCCGACGCCAATCACGCCGCCGGCCTGGATGAGAATTGCAATCTCCACCAGCGGCACCAGCACGAACAGCAGAAACAAAAAGCGCAGCGGATTCATCGCGGTTTGCTATGATGTGGAACTATTCACCGTGCGGCGCATCATAAAACAAACCGCGCGACTTACGCCATGAAAAACCTCCTCGCCGCCATCGCCGCCGCTTTCGCCGTCACCGCCGCCGCCCAGGACAGCGGCCCCGGCGACGTGCTGGGCGCCCTCGGCAAATTCGGCGGCGAACAGCAATTTCTGCCGGTGGAAGAAGCGTTCCGCTCCGCCGTCACCGCGCCGTCACCGCGCCGGCTGCAGGTGAGTTTCAAGGTTGCCGAAAACTATTACCTCTACCGCGACAAGATTCGCGTGCGCAGTTTGCGCGATGATGTGCAACTCGCGCCGCTGCAACTGCCGCCGGCGGACAAGATCGGCGACCCGTATTTCGGCGATGTGTGGATTTACGACCGCGACGTCACCGTCACCGCCGCCCTGGATGCAACCGTCGACAGCCTGCCGCTGGAACTCACCTACCAGGGCTGCGCCCGGGACGGCGTCTGTTACGTGCCGGTCACCGAACGGTGGACGCTGGCGCCGGGGGACGGTGTCGCGGTCAGGAATGCCGGTGCCAACGTCTACAGTGGCGGTGTGGACGTCTACAGTGACGGCTCCGACGTCCAAAATGACGGCTCCTTTTTCCTGTACCTGCTCAGCGCTTTCGGCGCCGGCGTGCTGCTCACCTTCACCCCCTGCGTGCTGCCCATGGTGCCGGTGGTGTCGGCGGTGGTGGCCGGGCAGGGCGGCGGCCGCGCGCGCGGCGGCTTGCTGGCCGTGGTTTATGTGCTCGGCACCGCCGCCGCCTACGCCGCCGCCGGGGCGGTGGCCGGCGCCACCGGCGACCAGTTGCAGGCTTTCTTCCAGCACGAATTTTTTCTCATCGCCGCGGCCGCGTTCTTTGCCGCCATGGCGCTGGCCATGTTCGGCGTGTTCCACCTGCAGATGCCGGCCGTGGTGCAGTCGCGCCTCAGCGCCGCCGGCCGCAGCGGCGGAACTTTCGCCGGCGTCTTTGTCCTCGGCGCGCTGTCGGCGCTGATTGTCGGCGCCTGCGTTTCGCCGGTGCTGGTGTCGGTGCTGGGAGTCGCGCTGCGCGCCGCCGACCCGCTGCTGGGCGCCGCGCTGATGGCCAGCATGGCGCTCGGCATGGGTTTGATTTTAATCGCCGCCGGTTTCGGCGTCGGCGTTGCGGTGCGCCGGTTCGGCGCGTGGCTTGACACCGTCAAGCGCGGTTTCGGCGTCGCGCTGCTCGCCGTCGCCGTCTACCTGCTCGGCGCGATTCCCGAGGTGCCGGTGCAACTGTTGTGGGGCGCGCTGTTCATCACCATCGGCGTGGCCGCATTGCGCGGCCGCATTTTCCCCGCCGCCGGGGGCGCGCAAGTGGCGGCCAAATCCATCGGCGTTTTCTTTTTGGTGTGGGGCGCGGCCGCCACCGCCGGCGGTTTTGCCGGCAACCGCAACCCGCTGCAGCCGGTGGCGGTTTTGTTCACCGATAAAACCGTCACCACCGGCCAAAGCCTCATCATCACCGACACCGCCGCCCTGGAAAACGTCATCGCCGCCGCCGCCGAGTCCGGCAAAAAACTTGCGGTGTATTACCACGCCGACTGGTGCGTGGACTGCGCGCGCCTTGAGCGCACCTTCACCGACGCCGCCGTGGCGCAAACATTGCGCAGCGAGTTTGTGTTTGCCGAAGTTGACCTGAGCGATTCTTTCGACCCCGGCACCCGCGCGCTGCGCCGCCAGTTTGCGGTGTTCGGGCCGCCGGCGGTTCTTCTGTTCAACGCCGACGGCGTTCTGATGCGGCGCGTTTACGGCTACCGCGGCGCCGCCGAGTTTGGCGAAATTTTGCGCGCGCTCTGATGCCGCTGTCCGGCCTGGTTAAAGCAATCGCATTCGCCGCTGTTGCGGCGGTGGCGTTGTCCGCCGGCTACTACTTAAGCCGCGCACATTTCGGCGGCGCCGCGCAGAATTTTCAACTGGCCGACATTGACGGCAGGATGCACGAACTCAGCGGCTACCGCGGGCGTTTTGTGCTGGTCAACTTCTGGGCGCCGTGGTGCGCGCCGTGCCGCGAGGAGGTGCCGCTGCTGATGCGCGCACGCGCGGAGCACCGCGAAAAAGATTTGCAAATTCTCGGCATCTCCCTGGACGGCGAGGAAAACACGCGCATCTTCCGCGACGAGTTCGGCGTGAACTACCCGCTGCTCGCCGCCGCCGATGCCGGCTCGCGCCTGCTTGGCGCCTGGCAGTCGGGCGGCGCGATTCCGTTCAGCGTTTTAATCGACCGCGCCGGGCGCATCCGCCACCGCAAAAGCGGCGCCTACGCGGCCGGCGAGTTGCAGGAAGTGCTGCGGGCGGAACTGCGGTGATTCGGCAAACTCCGCCGATTGTGCGGCGATTTGCGGCGAAATCGGCATTTGTGGACAAGCCGCCGCCGCGCTGGTATAGTGCCCGGCATGAAAAAAATCCTTGTCCTCCACGGCCCCAACCTCAACCTGCTCGGCGAGCGCGAGCCGGAGCAGTACGGGCGGGTGACGCTGGCCGAGATTGACCGGCAACTGAAAAAGCGCGCCGCCGAATTGCAACTTGCGCTGGAAACTTTGCAGAGCAACGCCGAGCATGAACTGGTGGAGGCGGTGCACCGCGCCGGGCATGGCGGCGCCGATTTTATTTTAATCAACCCCGGCGGCTTCACCCACACCAGCGTCGCGTTGCGCGATGCGCTGCTGGCGGTGGGCGTGCCTTTTATTGAGGTGCACCTGTCCAACATTCACCGCCGCGAGGCGTTCCGCCGCCATTCCTATTTTTCCGACATCGCCCGCGGCACCATCTGCGGGCTGGGCGCGCGCGGCTACGAACTCGCGCTGCTCGCCGCCCGTGATGCGCTGCCGCCGGAGTCATCGTAATGGACGTGCGCAAAATTAAAAAACTGATGGACATGCTGGAACAGTCCGGGCTGGTGGAAATGGAAATCCGCGAGGGTGAGGACTCCATCCGCCTGAGCCGCGCCGTGCCGGCGGCGGTGACGGCGGCACCGTTTGCCGCGCCGGCGCCGGCGGAACCACGGCCGGCGGGCGAACAAAAACCGGAAACCGAAGTCAGCGGCTTTGCCGTCAAGGCGCCCATGGTGGGCACGTTCTACGCCGCGCCCAACGCCGATGCCGCGCCTTTTGTGCAAGTCGGCGGCAAGGTGAAGGCGGGCGACACTTTGTGCATCATTGAGGCAATGAAAATTTTCAACCAGATTGAGGCCGAGAAGGCGGGCACCGTCACGGCGGTGCTCAAGGAATCCGGCGACCCGGTGGAGTACGGAGAGTTGCTGTTTGTCATTGATTGACGGTCGCGATGTTTGACAAACTGGTGATTGCCAACCGCGGGGAAATCGCGCTGCGCGTTTTGCGCGCCTGCCGCGAACTCGGCATCAAGACGGTGGCGCTGTATTCCGAGGCCGACCGCGACACCATTTATGTCCGCCTTGCCGATGAGTCGGTGTGCATCGGCCCGCCCAAGGCCGCGCAGAGTTACCTCAACATTCCGGCGGTGCTCAGCGCCGCCGAAGTCACCGGCGCCAACGCCATTCATCCGGGCTACGGTTTCCTCTCCGAAAACGCCGACTTCGCCGAGCATGTGGAGGCCAGCGGATTCATTTTCGTCGGTCCGCGCCCCGACACCGTGCGCCTCATGGGCGACAAGGTCTCGGCACTCAAGGCCATGACCGCGGCCGGCGTCCCGTGCCTGCCGAACTCCGGCGGCTTGCTGCCGGAAGCGCCGGGCTCTGCTGCAAAAATCGCCGCGCGCATCGGCTACCCGGTGATTATCAAGGCCGCGGCCGGCGGTGGCGGGCGCGGCATGCGCGTGGTGCATGAAGAACAGAAGTTGGCCGAGGCCGCCGCCCTCACCCGCTCCGAGGCGGCGGCCGCTTTCGGCAGCGCCGATGTCTACATGGAAAAATACCTGGAGCAGCCGCGCCATGTGGAGGTGCAAGTGATGTCCGACGGCGGCGGCAACAGCGTGTGCCTCGGCGACCGCGACTGCTCCATGCAGCGCCGCCACCAGAAAGTGATTGAGGAAGCGCCGGCGCCCGGCATCGCCGATGCGCAGCGCCGCGACATTGCCGGCAGATGCATTAAAGCGTGCCGGGAAATCAACTACCGCGGCGCCGGCACGTTTGAATTTTTATACCAGGACGGCGAGTTCTATTTCATTGAAATGAACACCCGCCTGCAGGTGGAGCACACCGTCACCGAAATGGTCACCGGCCTTGACCTGGTCAAGTTGCAACTGCGCATCGCCGACGGCGGCGGGCTGCCGGCTGCTGCAAAAAACGCCCGGCTGCGCGGCCATGCGCTGGAATGCCGCATCAACGCCGAGGACCCGGCCACTTTCGCGCCGTCGCCGGGGCGCATCACCCGCTACCATCCGCCCGGCGGCCCCGGCGTGCGCGTGGACTCGCATGTGTTCAGCGACTACCAGGTGCCGCCGTTTTACGATTCCATGATCGGCAAAATCATCAGCCACGGCGTCAGCCGCGAGGAGGCGATTTTGCGCATGCGCGGCGCCCTCGCCGAGATGGTGGTGGAGGGCATCGCCACCAACATTCCGCTGCACCTGTCCATTCTTGAGGACGCCGCTTTTGCGCGCGGCGGGGCGAATATTTTTTATCTGGAAAACAAACTGGCGCGCGGGAAATTGACCGCGGGCGCGGGCTGATGTTTAATCGCCCGCTGAACACAAAGCACCGGTGAGGGTGATGCTCTACGCGCAATGCACTTCGTGCGAGGCGATTTTCCAGGTCACCGCGTCGCAACTCAGCGCGCACAAAGGCCTGGTGCGCTGCGGCCACTGCGACTCGGTGTTCAACGCCGCCGCCACGCTGATGGACCGTCTGCCGGACGAAATCCCCCGGGTCAAACCGGTGGCGGCAGACCCCAAACCATCACCCGCACCCCCGCCGCCACCGCCTGCGGCGCCGCCACCGTCAGATCCGCCGCCGCCGGCACCATCCGCAGCGCCGCCACCGTCACCTCCGCCTCCGCCATCACCGGCGCCGCCCCCGCCACCGCCAACTTCGCATGCCGCGGCACCGCCGCCGGGCACACTGCCCATTTTGGCCGAGATGCCCGGGGCATTCATGCACAACGACCCGTCGCAGTCCGAGGCCGAGCGCATCGCGCTGGAGCCGAACACTGAAACCGGTACGCCGGTGACGGCGGCGGCGGCGCCGCTTTCACCGCCACCGCCGCCATCACCGCCGCCGGCCTCACCGCCCCCCCCCCCGCCGCCGCCGAAAATCAAACCGCAACCGGCACCGCGCAGTCTGGATGAAATGCGCATGGACGACGACCCGGATTTGCGCGAGTTCACCGACCCGGCCGACCTGCCGCACCGCCGCCGGCGCGGCATCAAAAGCCGCTCGCTGCGCAAACGCAGTATTTTCAAGCGGCGCAGCGCCGGCCGGCGGCTGTCGCGTTTCGTGCTGTGGCTGGCCGCCGCCACCGCCCTGCTCGCCGGCGCCGCCTGGCAGGTGCGCGCCGGCTACCTCGCGCCGCTGTCGCAGTTCGCCCCGCTGCGCCCGGCGCTGGCGCTGTTCTGCCGCGCCGCCGAATGTGAGTTGCCGCCGCGCATGGACCTGGGCGCCATTGACATCTACAACCTGCGCGTCGCCCCCCACCCCCACATCCCCGGCGCCCTCACCCTCAGCGCCGAGGCAAAAAACGGCGCCTGGTTCAACCAGCCCTGGCCTAACATCCGCCTGAGCCAGTTCGCCGAATCCGGCCAACTCCTGTCCCGCCGCACCCTCCCCTGGCCGGCGCCAACCGGCGATGCAAAAATGCTGTCGGGGAAGGAGTACGCGCTGCAGTTGGAACTGCTGGCGCCGGCGGTGGAGGGGGTTAGGTTTGAGGTTGGGGTGGGGAGGCCGTGAGCGCTAAGCGGCGCCGGGGTTATTGTCCGGCGCCGCTTGGTTTTTTCCTTGGGGGCGGCAAGGTGACGCCTTTCGGGACTCTGGGTGG
>JAPPPZ010000072.1 GCA_028817275.1 Gammaproteobacteria bacterium | reverse complement strand
GGGAATCCTTCCCGCCCCCGCCCCCACCGCCGGCGGCCCGTTTCCTGCTATACTCCCCGCCATCACCAACCCCGACGGGAGAAATTCCATGAAATCCCTGCTGATTGACGCGGACAAGTGCACTGACTGTTTGCAGTGCGAAATGGCCTGCTCGTTTGAGAACGAGGGGGTGTTTAATCCGGCGCGGTCGCGCATCAAGGTGTTTGAGTTTGAGCACGGGCGGCGCGCCATTCCGTACACCTGCACCCAGTGCGACGAGGCGTGGTGCCTGCACGCCTGCCCGGTGGAGGCCATCACCATCAACGCCGCCACCGGCGCCAAGGAGGTGAACGCCGAGGTGTGCGTCGGCTGCAAGGTGTGCACCATCGCCTGCCCGTTCGGCACCGTGAACTACAACGAGGACACCGGCAAGGTCGCCAAGTGCGACCTGTGCGGCGGCGACCCGCAATGCGCGGCGGTCTGCCCCACCGGCGCCATCACGTACGTGGACGCCAACTGGACCGGCTACCAGCGCATGCGCGATTCCGCGGTGCGCGCCGACCGGGGTGCATCATGAGTTGGCAGGGCAAGGTTCTGCGCGTCAATCTCAGCGCCGGCACCGCCAATCCTGAGCCGCTCAACATGGACTGGGCCGGCGAGTTCCTCGGCGAGCGCGGTCTGGCCACCAAGTACCTGTGGGAGAACATGGATCCCAAGGCCGACCCCATGGGCCCGGACAACGTGCTCATCTTCGCCACCGGCCCCCTCACCGGCACCATGGCCTCCACCAGCGGCCGCTACGCCGTGGTCACCAAGGGCCCCCTCACCGGCGCCATCGCCTGCTCCAACTCCGGCGGCAAGTTCGGCGCCGAGCTCAAGTTCGCCGGCTACGACATGCTCATCGTGGAGGGCCGCGCCGCCAGCCCGGTCTACCTGCACATTCAGGACGGCGATGTCCGCATCCTGCCGGCCGATGAGTTGTGGGGCCAAACGGTGTGGCACACCGAGGACTGGATTAAGCAGCGCCACCAGGACCCGCTGACCAAAGTCGCCAGCATCGGCATCGCCGGCGAGCGCGGCGTCTACTACGCCTGCGTGGTCAACGACCTGCACCGCGCCGCCGGCCGCAGCGGCGTGGGCGCGGTGATGGGCAGCAAAAACCTGAAGGCGGTGGCGGTGCGCGGCAGCGTCGGCGTCACCGTCAAGCAGCCGAAAAAATTCCTTGCGGTGGTACGCGACACCCACAAAATGCTGGCCGGGAACAGCGGCCGCAGGGGCCTCACCAAATACGGCACCAACGCGATGATGGACAACATGCAGAATTTCGGCGGCCTGCCGACGCGCAACTTCCGCGAGGTGCAGTTTGAGGGCTACGACAAAATCGACGCCAAGGCGATGATGAAGCCCAACGCCCGCGGCCACACCAACCTGCTCACCAACAAGGCATGTTTCGGCTGCACCATCGCCTGCGGCCGCATCGCCCACATCGACCAGGAGCACTTCACCATCGTCAACCGCAAGGAATACTGGCACGCCTCCGGCGGGCTGGAATACGAGACCGCCTACGCTTTCGGCCCGGTGGTCGGCGTGTCCGACATTGACGCGCTCACTTTCGCCGGTTTTCTGATGAACGAGCACGGCATGGACCCGATCTCTTTCGGCGTCACCCTGGCCGCGGCCATGGAGTTGTTTGAGGACGGCGTGCTCACCACCGAGGACACCGACGGCATCGCCCTCACTTTCGGCAACGCCGAGGCGCTGACGGTGATGGCCGAGAAAACCGGCAAGCAAGAGGGCTTCGGCAAAATTCTCGGCCTCGGCAGCAAGCGCATGTGCGAGAAATTCGGCCGCCCGGAATTGTTCATGGGCGTCAAGGGGCAGGAGTTCGCCGGCTACGACTCGCGCGCGCTGCAGGGCATGGGCCTCGGCTACGCCACCAGCAACCGCGGCGCCTGCCACCTGAAGCACGACATGTTCACCGAGGACATGGAAGACCAGAGCGGCAACGGCAAGGCCGAGCCGTGCAAAAAGTCGCAGGACCGCGTCGCCTTTGTGGACAGCACCGGCCTGTGCCTGTTCACCGACGGCACCTGGGCCACCGAGGACTACGGCCGCCAACTGGAAGCGGCCTGCGGCGGCGACTGGCCGCTGGAGCGGCTGCTGGCCATCGGCGAGCGCACGTGGAATCTGGAGCGCAGTTTCAACCTCAAGGCCGGCCTCACCAAGGCCGACGACACCCTGCCGCCGCGCCTGCTGAACGACCCGGCGCCGTCCGGCACTGCCAAGGGCAAGGTGAGCGAGTTGGACAAAATGCTGCCCGAGTACTACGCCGCGCGCGGCTGGAACGCCGACGGCGTGCCGACACCGGAAACCCTGGCGCGGCTCGGCCTCGGCTGAGGCGGTGAGGGTGAGGCCATGACCCGCCACTTGATTCTCGGCAGCGGCCCGGCCGGCATCATCGCCGCCGAAACCCTGCGCCGCACCGACCCGCAGTGCGAAGTCACCGTCATCGGCGACGAGCCGGAGCCGCCCTACTCGCGCATGGCCATTCCCTACCTGCTGGCCGGAAACATCGGCGAGGACGGCGCCCATCTGCGCCATTCCCCGGGCCACTACGGCGACCTCGGCATCACGGTTAAGCAGGGCCGCGCCACCGCCGTCGATTGCGCCGCCCGCACCGTCACTGTCGACGCCGGCGGCGCCACTTCCGGAGTCGCCTACGACAAACTGCTCATCGCCACCGGCGCCCGCCCGGCCGCCCCGGCCATTCCCGGCATGGACCTGGACGGCGTGGCCAACTGCTGGACCATGGCCGACGCCCGGCGCATCATCCGGCGCGCCAAAGCCGGCAGCGACGTGGTGCTGATGGGCGCCGGCTTCATCGGCTGCATCATTCTGGAGGCGCTGGTGGCGCGCAAGGTGAACCTCACGGTGGTGGAAATGGCGCCGCGCATGCTGGCGCGCATGATGGACGACACCGGCGCCGCCATGATGCGCCGCTGGTGCGAGTCCAAGGGCGTCACCGTGCACACCGGCACCGCCGTCACCGGCATCGACAAGGACGGCGAGCGCATCAAGGTCACCATGGACGGCGGCATCACCGTCGCCGCCGACCTGGTGGTCTGCGCCACCGGCGTGCGCGCCAATGTGGACTTCCTCGACGGCAGCGGCATCACCGTGGACGACGGCATTGTGGTCGACGCAAACCTGCAGACCAGCATCAAAGGCATCTACGCCGCCGGCGACGTCGCCCAGGGGCCCGACTTCTCCACCGGCCAAAGCGCGGTGCACGCCATCCAGCCCACCGCCAGCGAGCACGGCCGCATCGCCGCGCGCAACATGGCCGGCCGCGCCACCGGCTACGGCGGCAGTTTGTCCATGAACGTGCTGAACACCCTGGGGCTGGTGTCCAGTTCCTTCGGCCTGTGGGACGGCGCCGACGGCGGCGAGCGCGCAATGGCGGTGAGCGAAGGCGACTACCGCTACCTGCGGCTTGAGTTCAAGGACGACCGCCTGGTGGGCGCGCTGGCCCTCGGCCTCACCCTGCACATCGGCGTCATCCGCGGCCTCATCCAAACCAAAGTGCGGCTCGGCAAATTCAAAAAAGAATTAATGCGCGACCCGCACCGCATCATGCAAGCCTACCTCGCGCAAACCCAGGGCGTGATTGCCTGAGTGAAAATCACCGTCAAAGCCAGCGGCATCCTCGGCGAACACTTTCCCGGCGGCCCCATGACCGTGCCGCAAAAAACCCTCAGCGTCGCCGCCCTCCTGAGCCAACTCCCCCTGCCGCCGGATTTGCCGTGCATGGTTTCGGTCAACAACGCCCTGGTGCCCAAGGCCATGCACCGGGAGAAGATGCTGAACGACGGGGACGAGGTGGTGGTGATGCCGCCGCTTAAGGG
>JAPPPZ010000043.1 GCA_028817275.1 Gammaproteobacteria bacterium | reverse complement strand
CACATTTCACCGGGCGCGCCTGCGGGCCGTGGCGAGTTTGCGGCGCAGGCCGGTGCGGGCGCGCTCGGTCAGCATCTGCCACGCCGTACGGTGCAGCAAACGATAGGCAAAACGATAACGGCGGCCACAGCGAATCAAAAGACCGGCCGC
This sequence comes from Gammaproteobacteria bacterium, assembly GCA_028817275.1. Classification (GTDB taxonomy): domain Bacteria; phylum Pseudomonadota; class Gammaproteobacteria; order Arenicellales; family Spongiicolonaceae; genus Spongiicolonus; species Spongiicolonus versatilis. The sequence continues at coordinate 9,672 of JAPPPZ010000043.1, read as the reverse complement.
GGTGAGTTGCCGCAGGTGGCGGTGAAGACGGGGCCGGCCGCCCCCGCATATCGCCGCCAGCAACTCAGCCGAAAACTCAACGCCGATGACCGCCGCCGCCCGGGCCGTCGCCGCCGCCTCGCCCTGGCGGTCCAGCATGGCCGTGAAAAAATCCACCAGCCAACGCGGCGGCGGCCGCGCCCGGGCCTGCCTTGCCGCCGCCGCATGGCCATGCAAACCCTGCTCAATCACAAACAGCGGCACACCATCCCCCAGCGCCGCCACCACCCCCGCACGACGCCCGCCAACCCCCGCACTCCGCGCCAGCCGCACCGCCGCAACATGCGACAAACGCCGCAACCGATACAACCGCACATGCTCCTGCGACAACCACGGCGGCGAAAACTCCCCGGCAAAAGTCACCACCACCAGCACCCGCCGCCGCAACAGCAGCGGCACCAACCCGGCCAGCACCCGCCACGACGCATCATCCAAATGCTCCGCATCCTCCAGCGCAAACAGCACCCCCCGGCCGCAACGCCCCGCCGCATCCAGCAGCCGCAGCAGCAATTGCCGCGACGGCGCCTCCGCCTCCGCACACGCAACCACCGCCCGCCACAACGATGGCAAACCGACATGACAACCCCGCATGCGCCGCAGCCGTTCCCCGCACTCAGCCAACGGCCGCAGCGCACGACCGCCATCGCCAGGACGGCACTGATGCACCCAGCACAACGACCCGCGACCCGCGCACCGCCGCAACTCCTCCACCAACCGCGACTTCCCCAACCCACGCTCACCGCACACCAACGCCACCTGCCCATGTCCCCCCAGCGCACGACGCCACTGCAGCAACAACCCACGACGCTCCAACCGCCGCCCCACCAGCGGCGCCTCAGCCACAAACCGTGTCCGACGCCGCCCCACCACCTCATACACCAACCGCGGCCGCAACAAACCCCCGCCCTCCAGCACCCCCAACGAGCGAAATACAAAATCATCACGCGCCAACATGCGTGTCGCCTCATCCACCGCCACTCCCCCCGCCAGCGCCGCCTCCTGCACCCGCACCGCCAAACTCGGCGCAAACCCCACCACCGCTCCACCACCCACACCACCCCCGCCCGCCAACACCCAACCCGCCGCCAACCCTATTCGCGCACGCAGCGCCACACCGCCACCACACTCCCCCAAACCACGCTGAATACCCAGCGCCGCCAACAACCCCCGCCGCGCATTGTCCTCATACCCCAACGGATACCCAAAATACGCCAGCACCCCATCCCCCACATACCGCGCCACCACACCTCCGCAACCCTCCACCTGCCGGCTACACAAACCCCGATACTCCCCCAGCAATCCCCGCAACACCTCCCCATCCACCTCCTCCGACAGCCGCGTGTAACCCACTAAATCACAAAACAGCACCACCAACTGACGCCAGTGCGAACCCACATCACCCCCGCCATATGCCCCATCCCCCTCCGCCACACCCCAAACCCCGCTCCCACCCCCGCCCGCGCGCGGCAAAACACCACCGCAACCACCACAAAACATCTCCCCATGCCCATTCACCGCCGCACAACGCGCACACCGGTCCCCCAACACCGACCCGCAACGCCCGCAATGCAGACGACCAGCACGATTCATCTCATTGCAGCCGGGACAATGCATCGACCTCGCCGCCGCCGGGCAAAACTCAGCGGCAACTCCAAACAGAAAACGAAAGGATTTCCACAGAACCGGAAAAGCCTGCGGAAAAAACAACAGCGGGAAACATGCGGCTCGGGAGGGCAAGTAAGATAAACCTCATTCTGGCAAAACCACGGCGCTAAGACAACCCCCGCCGATGGCGTTATAATCCTGTCCATGCTTCTGGAATTCGCCAAACAAAACTGGCATCTCTTTGCCGCGCTGGCGGCGGTAATTTTGCTGCTGCTGGTGGAGCCGTTGCGGCGGCGCAGCAGCGGGGCGCGGGGGATTTCGGCGCTGGAATTGCCGCGCATTGCCGGGCACCGGTCGGGGGTGGTGGTGGATGTTTCCGATGCGGCCGATTACAAACAGGGGCATATCAGCGGCGCCGTGAACATTCCCCTCAAGGAGTTGCCGGCGCAAATCGGGCGGCTGAAAAAGCACCTCAAGTCGCCGGTCATCCTCACCTGCCGCAGCGGCGTCCACGCGCCCAAAGCGGCGGCGGTGCTGCGCAGAAATTCCTTCACCGATCTGTACACCCTGAGCGGCGGCATTGCGGCGTGGAACAAGGAAAACCTGCCGCTGGAAAAATAAAACGGGCGCGCCGTGATCAAAATTAAAAAAATCTACGCCAAGTCGCTGTCCTTCCAGTCGCCGGCCGCGCCGGACGTCTTTGAGGGCAAGTCGGTGTCGCCGGACATTGACATTCACATTCACCTGTCCAACCAGAAAGTCGCCGCGCCGGAACAGTGTTTTGAGGTGACGATGAAGGTCACCGCGACGGCCAGGAACGACGGCGCCACGGTGTTCTCCGCCGAGGTGCAGCAGGCGGGGATTTTCCGCATCGACGCCGAGGGCGAGGACCTGGCCGCCGCGCTGGAGATCGCCTGCCCCAATGTGCTGCTGCCGTTTGTCCGCGAGTCCATCACCGGGATGGCCGGCAAGGGCGGTTTTCCGCCGCTGTTAATTAACCCGATTGACTTCGCCGCCATGCACCGCAGCCGCCGGTCGCGGGACAAACCCCCGGCCGCCGCGCCGAAGCGCGCGCGCGGCAAAGCCGGCAATGGCAAAACCCCGCCGAAAAGCAAAGCCGGCTGATTCACACATCGCCGTCATCGGCGCCGGCTCCTGGGGCACCGCGCTTGCGCTGATGGCGGCGCGCAACGGATGGACGGTGAGTTTGTGCGCACGCGATGCCGCCGCCGCCGAAACCATGCAGCGGGAACGCTGCAATGCGCGCTACCTGCCCGGCCACCGTTTTCCCGACTCATTGCGCGTGGTTTGCGGCCTGCCGGCGCTGGCGCGCGGCGCGCGCAATTTTTTGTTTGCGCTGCCGAGTCACGGTTTTGCCGAGGCCGCGGCGGCGGTGGCCGCGGCGCGCGGTGAAGTTGATGGTGAGGGCGGCGGCGAAGCCATCCTCGCCTGGGGCACCAAGGGTTTTGAACCGCAAAGCGGCCGCCTGCTGAGCGAGGTGGCGGCGGAGGCCGCGCCGCGCCTGCGCCACGCCGCGGTGTCGGGGCCCAGTTTTGCCGCCGAGTGCGCGGCCGGCAAGCCCACCGCCCTCAGCGTCGCCGCCGCCGCCGCGGCCACCGCCGAAGCCGTCGCCGGCTGGCTGCGCAGCGGCCACCTGCGCGTGTACACCGGCGACGACATCACCGGCGTGCAGTTGGGCGGCGCCATCAAGAACATCATGGCCATCGCCGCCGGCATCAGCGACGGTCTGGACCTCGGCGCCAACGCCCGCGCCGCGCTGCTCACCCGCGGCCTCGCCGAGTTGGCCCGCCTGGGCGCCGCCCTCGGCGGCCGCGAATCCACCCTGCGCGGGCTGGCCGGCGTCGGCGACCTCATCCTCACCTGCACCGACGACCAGTCGCGCAACCGCCGCGTCGGCATCGGACTGGGCCGCGGCTTTGCCCTGGAAAACGTGCTGCGGGAAATCGGCCAGGAAGCCGAGGGCGTCACCGCCGCGCGCGCGCTCTATCCGCGCATCAAAAACCTCGGCGTGGACATGCCCATCACCGAACAGGTGTACCGGGTGCTGTTTGAAAACGCGGCGCCGCAGGACGCGGTGCGCGCGCTGCTGCAACGGCGCGCGACCAGCGAGGGCGGTTGATCAGAACGGCTTGACCACCGTCAGCACCGCTATGGCGAGCAGAAAAACCACCGGCGCCTCGTTAAACCAGCGGAAGAAAACATGGCCGCGGCGGTTGCGGTCGTGCTTAAAGTCGCGCAAATATTTTCCGCACGCCACGTGGTAAACCGCCAGCGCGGCGACCAGCAGAAGTTTCACCTGCAGCCAGCCGCCGCCGGCGCCCGACGCCAGCCACAACCACCCGCCGCTGGCCACGGTGAGCAGCGCGCCGGGCGTCATGATGCCGAAATACAGTTTGCGCTCCATCACCTTGAAGCGCTCGCGGCTTATGCGGTCGCCGCTCAGCGCGTGGTAGACGAACAGGCGCGGCAGGTAGAACAGCCCGGCGAACCAGGTCACCATGAAAACGATGTGGAACGCCTTGAGCCAGAGCAGCACGGTTCAACCGGCGTGCATTTTGTCCACCAGCGCGCGCACTTTGCCCAGGTCCACCGCGCCGATGGTGTGCAGCACGATGCGGTTGTCGGGCGCGATGAGGAAAGTGGTGGGCGTCAGCCGCACGCCGCCGAACAGGCGCGCCATGCGGCCGGCGGAATCCATGGCGACGTGGTACGGCAGTTCGCGCGCGCGGATGAACTCGCGCACCGCGGCCTCGTCATCGTGCGGCATGGCCACGGCGATGATGCGCAGGCGGCCGCCGGAGTCGCGGTGCAGTTGCGCCAGGTGCGGCGCCTCAAAGCGGCAGGTGATGCAGTCGGTGGCCCAGAAAGTGACCAGAGTCGGCGCGCCGCCGCCGGCGACCGTCGCACCGCCGATGGTGGCCACCCGGAACTCGGGCGCCTGCGCGCCGCCGCCGTCCCACCACCACACCCCGCCGCCGGCGATGGCCAGGGCGGCGATGCAAACGGCGATGGCGCGGTCGCGGAGTTTCATCCGGCCATTGTGGCATGCACCGGCGGCGGGGTGAACTCCGCCAGCAGGTCGTTCAACATTGCAAAGCCGCGCGCGGTGGTGCGGATATTGTTTTTGCTTTGCGCGAGAAGCGCGGCCGGGCGCGGGGCGTTGACCGCACTTTGCAAACACTGCCGAGGCAGGCCGGTGCGCTCGGTGAACAGCGCCGGATGGAAACCGTCCACCAGCCGCAGCGCGTTCATCAGAAACTCCAGCGGCAACTCGCCGCCGCGCAAAAGCCGCCGCCCGGCAACGGCGCCCTCACCGCCGGCGCGCTCCAGGTAGCGGCGCGGATTCCTGACCCGGTGTTCACGAATGATGCCGCCACCGCCGCCGCTCAATTTGGCATGGGCGCCGGCGCCGAAGCCGAGGTAGTCGCCGAAGCGCCAGTAATTTAAGTTGTGCCGGCAGCGAAAGCCGCCGCGCGCGTAGGCGGAAACTTCATAGCGGCGGTAGCCGGCGGCGGCCAGTTGCCGCGCAATGCGCTGCTGCATTGCGGCGGCGGCGTCCTCATCCGGCAACGGCGGCGGCCGGCGGTGGAAAACGGTGTTCGGCTCGATGGTGAGTTGGTAAACGCTGAGGTGCGCCGGCGCCAGCGCCACCGCCTGCGCCACGTCGGCGGCCGCGGCGGCGGCGTCCTGGCCCGGCAGCGCAAACATTAAATCCACGTTCACATTGGTGAAGCCGGCGCCATGAGCGGCGGCGGCGGCGCGCACCGCATCGGCGGCGTTATGCACACGGCCGATGGCGCGCAGGGAGGCGTCGCTGAAACTTTGCGCGCCGATGGACAGGCGGTTGACGCCGGCGGCGCGGAAGCCGCGAAAACTTTTGCGCTCGGCCGCGCCCGGGTTTGCCTCCAGGGTGATTTCCACGTCGGCGGCAAAAGAAAAATTCTTTTCCAATGCATCCAAAATTTTCCCGATATGCCGGGGCGCAAACAAACTCGGCGTCCCGCCGCCGAAGAAAACCGACTGCAGCGGCCGCGAAGGCGAGGATGAAAGCCGCGCCGCGGTCCACGCAATGTCGCGCGCCACGCCATCGGCATATGCATCAAACGGCGGCGCGCCGTGCACCGCGTGCGAATTAAAATCGCAATACGGGCATTTGCGAATGCACCACGGCAGGTGCACATATGCCGCCAGCGGAATCGCCGCCGCATTCACGGTCACGGCGCCACCACGTTGCGCGGCGTGTTGGCGCGGTAGGCGGTGATGATGTCGGCGACCTGGTCGGCCAGCCGCTGGCGCGCGCCGAGACTTCCCCAGGCGCTGTGCGGCGTGAGCAGCAGGTTGGGAATGTCGCCGGCCAGCAGCGGGTTGCCGTCTTTCGGCGGCTCGGCGCTCAGGCAGTCCACCGCCGCGCCGCCAATCACCCCGCGCCGCAGCGCATCGGCCAGCGCGGTCTCGTCAACGATGCCGCCGCGCGCGGTGTTAACCAGCAGCGCGTCGGGTTTCATCGCCGCCAGTTCGGCCGCGCCGATGAGGCCGCGGGTCTGTTCACTGAGCGGGCAGTGCAGCGACAGCACATCGGCGCGCGCCAGCAACTCGGCGAAGTCCAGCCGCCCCTTGCGCCTCACCGCGCGCGGCCGGTTGCACAGCAAAATCTCCATGCCCAGCGCCCGCCCGGCGCGCGCCACGCCCCGGCCCAGCGCGCCGTAGCCGACGATGCCCAGCGCCCGGCCATGCAACTCGCGCACCGGGTAATCCAGAAAACAGAACTGCCGCGCCCGCGCCCACCGCCCGGCGCGCACCGCGGCGTGGTATGCGGCAAGGTTGGTGGCCAGCGCGAGCATTAATCCCACCGTGTGCTGCACCACGGCCGGCGTCGCGTAGTTGCGCGCGTTGCAAACCGTGACGCCGCGCCGCGATGCCGCATCCAAATCAATGTTGTCGGTGCCGGTCCCCGCCACCACAATCAGCGCCAGCCCCGGCGCGGCTTTGATGCCGCCGTCGCCGATGCGCACTTTGCTGCTGACCACGACTTCCGCGTTCTTAATCCTGCGGTTCACCATGCCCGCGGAAGTCGCCGCATAACTGTCCCAGGTCTCCAGCGCCTGCACCAGCGCCGCGCAATCCACATCGCCCAAATCAAAAGTCTCGCGGTCCAAAATCACCCCGTGCATGGCGCGAGGATAGCACTTTCGCGGCCGGCGGCGGCGTCACCGCACCGCCGCGCCCGGCTCAGGCCGCAAACCCCTGGCGCATTTTTTTCATCGCCTGCTGCTCAATCTGGCGGATTCTTTCGGCCGAGACTTTGTATTTGCGGGCCAGGTCGTGGAGCGTGGCCTTGTCCTCGGCCAGCCAGCGGCTGGTGATGATTTCACGGCTGCGCGGGTCCAGGGACTGCAGCGATTTTTTCAACTGCGCGCTGCGCAAGCCGGCCTCGCCGGCGTCACTGAGGGCGCGCGCCGGGTCGTGGCGGCTGTCGCCGAGGTAGTTTTCCGGCGACGGGGTGAACTCATCGTCGTCGCTGGCCGGCGGGCCGTTGAACGACACGTCATAACCGCCCATGCGCGATTCCATCTCGCGCACGGTTTCTTTGGAGACCGAAAAATCCTCGGCCAAATTGCCGACCTCGGCATCGCTCAGCCGGCCGAGGCGGTGTTTGGATTTGCGCAGGTTGAAAAATAATTTGCGCTGCGCCTTGGTGGTGGCGACTTTGACAATGCGCCAGTTGCGCAAAATGAAGTCGTAAATCTCGGCGCGCACCCAGTGAATGGCAAACGAGATTAGCCGCACCTGGCGGTCGGGGTCGTAGCGCTTCACCGCCTTCATCAGGCCGATGTTGCCTTCCTGAATTAAATCCGCCAGCGGCAGGCCGTAGCCGAGAAACCCGCGCGCCGCGTAAATCACATAGCGCAGGTTGCTCACCACCAGTTGCCGCGCCGCGTCCAGGTCGTTTTTGTCGCGGTAACGCCGCGCCAGGCCCATCTCTTCTTCGGCGCTCAGCACCGGCGCGTTGTTGGCGGCGTGGATAAAAGCCGACAGGCCCTGGCCGCCCTTGAGGTCTACGGCGACCGGCAGCGCCGCCGTGGTGTCTTTGCTGTTTTTCGTGGTCATGTTGCCCTCCCGCCCGAACCCGGGTCGGATTGTGTTGGTCTTTGCTGGTCTTGGACAGGAATTTTAGCACTCTTCTCCTGAGAGTGCTAATATTTTTTAATTTTTTCCACCGGACAAAACTTCGCCGAAAACCACGCAAAAATCGCCGAAATTCCCCCGTTACTGCCAAACCCTCGCCCCCCGCCCGCCAATGACAACTTCCCCGCCCGCCGCTATACTCCCCCCATGCCCGCCACCGCCCCAACCCGCGCCCCCGGCCAGGTGCGCATTATCGCCGGCCGCTGGCGGCGGCGGCTGGTGCGGATTCCACGCCAAACCCAAACCCGCCCCACCCCCGGCCGCGCGCGCGAGACCCTGTTCAACTGGCTGCAGCCCGGCCTCGCCGATGCCGTTTGTCTGGATTTGTTCGCCGGCAGCGGCGCCCTCGGTTTGGAGGCGCTGTCGCGCGGCGCGGCGCGGGTGGTGGCGGTGGACCGCAACGCCGCCGCCATCCGCGCCCTGCGGCAAACCTGCGCCGCGCTCAGGGTGAACGCCGGCGGCCTCACCCTCCACCGCGCCGATGCGCTGCATTTTTTGCGCACCAACGGCGAAAGTTTTGATATTGTGTTTCTCGACCCGCCCTACGGCGGCGCGCTGCGCGAAACTTTGTGCGCAACTTTGGCCGCATCGGGATGCGTCAAACCGGGCGCGCGGATTTATCTGGAGTCGGCGGCGCATGCCGCGCCCGAAGCAATCCCGCCCCACTGGCAACTGCTGCGCCGCGCCAACTGCGGCGGCGCGCGCCTTGCGCTTTACCGCGACAACCGAGACCGCACATGAGCAACGCGATTTTATACCCCGGCACTTTTGACCCGCCCACCTGCGGCCATCTGGATTTAATTCAGCGCGCCGGGCGGCTGTTTGATGAAGTGGTGGTGGCGGTGGCGGAAAACCGCGGCAAGCGGCCGCTGTTCACTTTGGACGAGCGCGTCGCCCTCATCCGCCAAATCACCGCCGGCATCGGCAACGTGCGCGTGGTCGGGTTTTCCGACCTGCTGATCAACTGCCTCCAACGCCAGAACACCCACATTATCCTGCGCGGCCTGCGCGCCGTTTCCGACTTTGAGTACGAGTTCCAACTGGCCTCAATGAACCGCCGCCTGAACCCCGCCGTCGAGACCGTCTTCCTCACCCCCTCCGAGCGCCACACCTTCCTCTCCGCATCCTTGGTGCGCGAGGTGGCGGCCTTGCGCGGCGATGTCTCCACTTTCGTCCCGCCTTTGGTGCGCGATGCGCTGGCGAAAAAATTGCCTTGACACTCCGCCGCGTGCTGCTATACTCCGCCCCAATTCCAACCCATGCCGACCGGAGGCCCACGCCATGAAAACCCGCACCCGCACCCACATCGCCCCCCCCCCCCCGCAATTCCGGGGCTTCGGGGATTAGTTAGCGTCCTCGCCCTCGCCGCGATTTTTCTGATTGCGGCGCCGCCGGCTGAGGCGCAAACCGCCGGCACCCTCACCATCGCCGCCACCGGCTCCGGCGGCGACCGCGACTCCACCGCCACCGGCCTGCAAGTGGACGAAGGCGACACCATCACCGTCACCGCCACTGCCCACGGCAAGACCGCTGGACGCGTTCGAGTCCAAGTGGGAGTCACCGGAACAGCCAGCAGCTCCGACCGGGTCGGTGATTTCGATGTCAGCATCCTTGGTGGCCTTATTTTAATTGGAGCAGACACAACCCAGGCCTCCGAAACTTTCAGAGTCAACGATGACTCACACCGCGAAGGAGACGAGACGGTCATCTTCACAATCAGCGGATTCGAGGCTATAGATAGTCCAGTTCCATCCACTTGGAGCATTGGCTCGCCCAGCAGCGTCACCGTCACCATCCGCGCCAGCGACCAAGCCGACCGCG
>JAPPPZ010000139.1 GCA_028817275.1 Gammaproteobacteria bacterium | reverse complement strand
CCATGTTGCCGCGCCGCATGATGTCGCAAATCGCCTTCACCGCCGCATCCACCGAATGGCGGCCGTTGCGGTTGCCGGGTTGTCGCCGCGGTTTCGGCATGGGTTTCGGCATGGTCAAAGCGCGCCGCTGAACGCCTCCCGCAGCAGGGCCGCGGGCAGGGCGGTGATGGCCTCCAATTCGGCTCCGGCGGCTATCCGCGCTTTCTCCACCGCCGCCATCTTCTGATTCAGCACGGCAACAATTCGCCCCTGCTCGGCAAGGGGCGGGAGGGGGATGGTGATTTTTTCCACCGCCGATTTTTTAAGCGAGGGGTAGCCGACATTATCGCTGTGCTCCATCATGTCGATTTGGCGCATGGCGGAATAAAGCCATTCCATGGTGACCGCTTCGGAGTTCGCCACCAGCGCGAATAGATGCCCCACGATGTAAGCGTCCATTCCGAGCACCGCGCGCCGGTTGGTAGCGATTGCCGCGCCGCTTTTGGGGAAAAGCACCGCGCCTTTCGGCGCCTTGACCAGCGGGCATTCGGCAACCGCTTGCTGCGAAAGATGGTCGCGGGTCGTTTCAAGAATCCCCGCCGCATTGCAGTTGCCCAAATCGCTGACGCGCACAAACGGCGCCCCCGACTCGGAGAAAAAATCCTTCCCCTGCGGCGCCGACGAGCCGGCAAATATGCGGGTGATTTCCCCAAGCGCAATTTGCCGCCAATCGTGCGGGAGTTGTTTATTAACTGTCTGCTTATTCAATGTTATTTAAACAACAAGTCGAATCCCTTCCGCCCGCATCAGGTCGAAAAGATTGATGCATTGCAATTGAAGCGCACTGCAGGCGTCCGGGATTTTGACTTTGTTTTTCCTATGGGGTTCGGATTTTTCGTCTGTTATCACTGTATAACCGTGCGTCTTTGCGAAAGCGATCAGGAGCAGGTCGGCTGAATCATTAAGTTCATGAATGGCCTCCGGCGTGAAGTCGGACGCATTGACCCATTGGGTTAACCTGGTGATGGCCGGGGTAATATCCGCCTTGCCGGCATTGAGAAAAAATCCCCGCCGGTTCATGGTTTTCGCCCATCGGGAGAGTTTATCACCGCCCGGTTGCAATTCCACATAAACGGCATCAACGCTGAATATGCGTTTTTGCTTGTGCTTTTGTTCCAGCCAGGTCCAAAACCCCGGGCAAAAATCAAAAGGGTAGTATTGCCTGTGCGCGCTGATGAGCGTGTTGGTGTCCAGCAGGTGAGGCACAATCAATAACCGAGTTGTTTGGCGATTTTGTTGAATGTTTCCGTTTTGCGCACACCCAAAAGGTTGTGCGCGTCGCGGTAAGACAACCGGCCTTCAAGCGCGGACACGACCACAGCCGCAGCAAAACGGCGGTTGGCGCGGTGAAAATAGGCGGCGTAGAAATTTCCGCCTCCGCCCTTTTTGGAATCAGCGGCATCGGCGCCTTCGCGGGAGCGCTTTTCCTGCGCCTTGTAGAAATCCCAGTACCAGTCGCGGCTCACGAGTTTGTTGTCCAGCGCGCACCGCGCAACAACCAAACCGCTGACATTTAATTTTTTGCCAATCGCGGCGATTTGCCGTCCGGGAGTCTTTCCTTTTTCCCAGCGCAAAAGAAAAGGTTTAACCGGCACCAGCAGTTCGGCGGTCACCGCGTTGCAGAATTTTTCCAATTTGTCCGCTTTGTCCATGGTGCCGAAATCCAGATTGGAAACCCCGCCTTCCCCAAGGTAAATGTGCGCCAACTCATGCGCCAGCGTAAAAATCTGGGCGGCTTTTGCATCCTTGCCGTTGATAAATATCAACGGCGCGTATTCGTCATACAACGCAAACCCGCGAAATTCTTTTACATTGAGCGGGCGGCTGGTATTGTTGCCGACCACGCCGTTGCGCATGATGAGAATGCCGGTCTTGTCGCCAACGGATTCGAGCAGTCCGCGCATCGCCGCTTCCCTGCCGGAGAAAGGTTCGGCGATGCCTTGGTTTTTTTCCACTTGAAGAAGTTCCCGTATGGACGCCGCAACTTCCGGGACATTTTGCCGCCGCGTATCGCGCTGCGTAAAAGGCAGGGGAGCAGCGCCGATTTCAACGAGGTAATCGCGAAACCAGTTCTGGCGGCGCTGCATGCCGTATATCGTGTCCAGCAAATCCACGCTGGGGTTTGCGCGGGCGGAGTCGCGGTCGCCAAAAGTGCGAAAGTCGGGAACAGGCAGAGATTCCTCCGGCGGTTTTTCGGCGAACAGGTACCCGAGCGGGGTATATGTCTTCTCCGCCAGTTTTTTCACCTGCTTGAAAGTCATGGCCTCCCTGCCGGTTTTCCACTGCATGAGACGGTCCGGCCCAACGCCCATTTTTTTCGCCAGGCCATCCACAGTCAAACCGGCGCGCGCCTGCGCCCAGTCCACGATTTCCGGGTTAATAAGCATTTGTTGGGTCATTTTGTTTTGTTGCCGACTGGCGAGTGTGTTTCCAGCATACCAAATTTTCAAGCCGCAAACACCTTGGCAAACCGCCCGTTGGCGCTGAGTTTGAACGATTTGCTCATATCCTCCCGCACTTTTTCCACTTGGGCGTTTACCGTGATATCCGCCCCGAAGTATTCCGCCCAATTGACAGAAAGGAATTCTTCGCCCGGGCGAAACTCAAAAGCAGACTCGGCGATCCTTCCGCCTTTTACCGTTCTGGGTTTGCAATACCGTAAAACATGATTGGAATCAGGAATATTTTTAGGGGTTTTCACGCATCTCTCCACTTGTCGACGCCGTGCTCCCGCAAGGTATGAATAATTTCGGCAATTGTGCCTCGGCCGTTCAGGCGGGATTTTTCACCGGGCTGGTCCGACGGGCCAATAAACGCGAAAGCCGCATTTTTGCCATCCAGCGGCTCAACCAGCAGGTGTTTATTGTCTGCAACCCGCCATCCCGCGGAAAGAGTCCCCCCCGAAAAAAGTCCGAGTAAAGGCTCTCCCAAATCCGGAAAGTCTTTCATAAATTTAACAAACCCCCGGGCGGATTCCAGCGAAAGGGGCGCGTCGTCCTCTTCCATATCCTCAGTTGAGCGCAGATAAGCCAGACACTCGGCACACTCGCCAAGGCCCTGGTGCCTTAAAGACAGAAAGATTTCTTCAAAAGCCGCCGACTCGTCCAAATCCCGCGGCTCGGCGGAATAGGCGAGGGCGGCCTGTTCGGCGACGGTGTTTTTGCGTTCGGTTGACATTCGTTCAGTATACCAATTTCAAGCCGCAAAAACCCGCCTTTTCGCCTCCGCCAGCAGCCGCCCCGGCTCGCCGCCGGCGCGCAACGCCGCCATTCCGCCGGCCGCGGCCACGGCCGGGGTTTGGAAGATGCGCTGGTTTTCCAACTCGTCGGTGCCGCCTTTTTCGAACTGGCCGACAATGGCGCGCACGGCGGCGGCGGTTTGCGGCGGCAGGTTGGCCAGCCACGGCTGGTTTTTGTAGGTGAAGGCGCCGGCGCGCTCGCGGCGGGTGCGGGGCGACAGGCCGAAGCCGAGGTCGGCGAGGATGTCGTAGAGGTCGTAGTCCTCCATCTGCCGCAACAGTTGCACCACCGCCGCCGAGCAGCCGACCGCGCGCAGGGTTTCCAGCAACTGCTGGCGCGCCGCCGGCGCCACCCAGCGGCGGCGCAGTTCGTCCACGGTGGGCGCTTCCGCAATCAGGCGCGCGGCGAAACGGCGCAAGTACTCGTCCATCGGGATGCGCGTCTCGCGGCCGTTTTCCCGCGCCATGACATAACTGCCGGTGTCGGCGACATGCACTTCAAAATCCTCCACCGACACGGTGACCGGCGCATCGCCGCCGCCGCCACCGGCCGACTGCCTTGGCGGCGGCGTTGCCAAATCGCGGCCGAGCAGGTCGGTGGCGTCGGTGTAGTCGTGGACGGTGAACATCAACTTGCCGCTGGCTTCGTCGATGCGCGTGCCGCGGCCGAGCATCTGGTACAAACTGATGGGCGAGCGCAGGTAGCGGAAGAACGCGATGTTGTTCACGCACGGCACATCCACGCCGGTGCTCAGCAGGTCGACGGTGGCGGCGATGAAGTGGTGGTTGCTTGCCGCGCGCAAGTCGGGCAGTTCGCGGTTGCCGTCGGCGGCGGCGGTGCATTTGAAAGCGTAAGTCGCTTTGCGCGCGCGGCGGTTTTGCCCGCACCAATCGGCGTATAAGTTGTTCATTGCCGCGGCCACCGCATCGGCGTGCGAATCGCGCACGCAGAAAATGATGCTCTTTTGTTCCGGGCCGCCGCCGCTTTCCAGCAGGGCGTTGAAAAAGTCGGCGCACATTTCCCGCACCCGGTCGGGCAGCATGAGAATGTCGTCGTAGCGGTAGCGGTTGTACCACTCTTTGACTTCCTCTGCGCTGAGGCGGCGGCCGGTTCCCGCATGGCGCGGCTCGCGCGCGATGATTTCCGGGCGGGTGATGTCCCGCGCATCCAAATTGACGCGCTTTTTGCGAATGACGCAGGCGGCCAGGTAGCCGTCTTCGGTGCCCTGGGTGATGCCGTATTCGTACACCGGCGCGCCGAAATAGTCCAGATTGTTGCGGGTGATTTCCGCGTCCAGTTGCGCGTCGTCGCCGCGCCCGGTGACGATGCGCGGGGTGGCGGTGAGGCCGATATGCGCCGCGTTTGGGTTGCGCGTCAGCACCTGCGACCACTTGTTCCACGCCGAACGGTGGCATTCGTCGATGACGATGTGGCTGAAATGGTCGGGCGGGTAGTGTTTGGAAAGAAAACTCGCATCGCCGTCATCAAAGTCCACGCCGAGGGTCTGGTAGGTGGCGATATGCACGCGGGCGTTGCGGGCCGCGTTGCCGCCGTCGGTGTCGCGCTCGGCAATCGCCGCGTCGGCGCCGAACACATTGTTGAAGGCGGCGTTGGCTTGGGCGCGCAATTCGTCGCGGTCGCAGACAAACAATGCGCGCTTAAGTTGCCCGGCGTCGGCGATGCGCTTCAACAAATTCACGGCGATGAAGGTTTTGCCGGTGCCGGTGGCCAGGCTGAGCAGAAGGCGTTTGGCTTCGCCCTGCTTTTCGCAACGCGCGATTTTTTCCAGCGCGGCGCGGATGGCGGCGTCCTGGTAATAACGCCGGGTGCCCTCGCCGCCGGCGTAGGGCATTCAGCAACGGTTTGGCCGCGGCGTCGCTCAAACTGAAATCCAGGCCCGCTTCATAACGGCGGCGCAGCGCTTCCGGGCGGGGGAATTGCTCCATGGGCTTCGCTTTGCCGGTCTTGCCGGTGGAGTGGTCGTATTCCACGAACTGATGCCCGTTGGACGAGAACGCAAACCGCACATGAAACAGCGCGCAGTATTTCTTCGCCTGCTCCAGTCCATGGCCCGGCAATTCGCTTTCCTTCTTCGCCTCGAGCAGCGCCACCGCCACCGGCTGCCCGCCGCCCCGGACTTTCATGCGCAGCACATAATCGGTGCGCCCGCGCCGCCGCCGGCGCGCCGTTCTGCCCACCAGTTCAACCGCCCCGCGCGTCTGCTCGCGGCGGATATGCTCCTCCCCCCACCCGCGCCGGTGCAGCGCGGGCGTGATGAGTTTGGCGCGGGTGTCGGCTTCGCTGAGCGGCATTGCGCCACCGTTACATGGAGTGCAACCGCCGCAAACACTCCTCCTCAATCTCCCGCAAATCGCGCAACGTCGCCTCAATGTCCTGTTTCTGCACATGCAGATAATCGCGCCGCTCGCGGATTTTCTGCATGAGAAATTTCAACTGCCCGGCCTCGCCGCAGTCGGCGTCGTACATGTCCAGCACTTCCTGAATTTCTTTCAGCGAAAAGCCGAGCCGCTTGCCGCGCAAAATCAGTTTCAGGCGCACGCGCTGGCGGGGGCTGTAGATGCGGGTGCGGCCTTTGCGCCCGGGGGAGAGCAGGCCGCAGTCCTCGTAGAAGCGAATGGCGCGGGTGGTCAGGTCAAACTCCCGCGACAGGTCGGTGATGGTGAAGGTTTTCTTGCTCATGGCGGCGGCTTGCGGCGGGCGTGGGTTATAGTTTATTTTTATCCAGCCGCCGTTTCAAGTTTGCGCCATGAGAGTTGCCAGCACCGTCAAATCCGCCGCCGTCGCGGGCGCCATCGCCCCGGCTGAAGCGGCGCGCGCGCCGCGCTTTGTCACCGCCGCCAGTTTGTTTGACGGCCACGATGCATCCATCAACATCATGCGCCGCCTGCTGCAGGCCTCGGGCGCGGAAGTGGTCCACCTCGGCCACAACCGTTCGGTGCGCGAGATCGTCACCGCCGCGGTGCAAGAGGACGCCGATGCCATCGCCGTCAGTTCCTACCAGGGCGGCCATGTGGAATATTTCCGCTACATGGTGGACATGCTGCGCGCCGGGGGCGGCGGTGAGGTTTGCGTGTTCGGCGGCGGCGGCGGCGTCATTACCGATGCCGAAATCGCCGCGCTGCACGACTACGGCGTGGCGCGCATCTATTCGCCGGAGGACGGCCACACCCTGGGCCTGCAGGGAATGATCGACGACATGCTGTCACGAGTCTCGCCGCGCCACCGTCATTGGGACGGTCAAGTTCACGACTTCCACGGTGACGGTGGCGAATCCGGCTTCCCGAGCCTCGCCCGGTGCATCAGCGCCATTGAAAACGCCGCTGCAACCACCGCCGCGCTTAAGCGGTTGGAGGCCCAGGCAAAAAAGTCCACCGTTCCGGTGCTCGGCATCACCGGTACCGGCGGCGCCGGCAAGTCCTCGCTCACCGATGAGTTAATCGTCCGCTTCCGGCTGGACTATGGCGGCGGTTTGCGCATCGCCGTGTTCGCCGTGGACCCGTCGCGGCGCAAGAGCGGCGGCGCGCTGCTCGGCGACCGCATCCGCATGAACGCCATCAACGCGCCGCAAATTTACATGCGCTCCCTCGCCACCCGCAGCGCGCGCGGCGGCATGCCGGCGGCGCTGGATGATGTTGTGAACCTGGCCAAAGTGTCCGGCTTTGACCTGGTGATTGTGGAAACGCCGGGCATCGGCCAGGGCGATTCGGCCATTGCGGAAAAAGCGGACCTGTCACTGTACGTGATGACCCCGGAGTTCGGCGCGGCGAGTCAACTGGAGAAAATCGACATGCTGGATTTCGCCGACTTTGTCGCCATCAACAAATTTGAGCGCAAAGGCGCCGCCGATGCCTTGCGCGACGTGCGCAAGCAAGTGCAGCGCAACCGCGGCGACTTCGCCGAGCCGGCCGAGTCGATGCCGGTGTTCGGCACCATGGCCGCGCATTTTAATGATGCCGGCGTGACCGTTTTATACCGCGCATTAGTCGCGGCGCTGGCCGGGCGCGGGCTGCCGAAATCGCCGGGCAAACTTCCCGCGCCGGCGGCGGACGATGCGCAGAAGACAATTATCCCCCCGGCGCGGCAGCAGTATCTGCTGGAAATCGCCGGCGCCGTCGACGCATACCACGCCCGCGCCGAACAGCAGGCCGCCGCCGCCCGCCGCCTGCTGCACTTGCGCGAGTCGGTGAAGTTACTGCGCGAGCGCGGGGCCGCCGGGGGCGCTGTTGCCGAGATGGAAGCCGCGCTGGCCGACAGCGAAACCGCGCTGGATGAAAACAGCCGCAAGATGCTGCGCGAGTGGCCGGCGGTGGCGCGGCGCTACCGTGCCGGCGGCGAGGGTGAGGCTGAATCGGCCCTGGCCGGGGTTTCCCTGGCCGGCCTGCGGGTGCCGAAAATTGCGCTGCCGCATTACAGCGATGACGGCGATTTGCTGCGCTGGCTGATGCGGGAAAATTTGCCCGGGCGTTTTCCCTACACCGCCGGGGTGTTCGCCTTCAAGCGCGGCAACGAGGACCCGACGCGCATGTTCGCCGGCGAGGGCGGGCCGGCGCGCACCAACAAGCGTTTTAAGTACCTGTCGCAGAATTCGGCGGCCAAACGTTTGTCCACGGCTTTTGACTCGGTGACGCTGTACGGCCGCGACCCCGACGAGCGCCCGGACATTTACGGCAAAGTCGGCAACTCCGGCGTGTCCATCGCCACGCTGGACGACATGAAAGTTCTGTACGGCGGTTTTGACTTGTGCGACCCGCTGACTTCGGTGTCCATGACCATCAACGGCCCGGCGCCGGCCATTTTGGCCATGTTTTTGAACACCGCATTCGCCCAGCAGGAGGCGCGCTTTGAAAAAGAGCACGGCCGCGCGCCGCATGAAAAAGAGCGCGCGGAAATTCATGCGTGGACGCTGCGCAATGTGCGCGGCACGGTGCAGGCCGACATCCTGAAAGAGGACCAGGGGCAGAACACCTGCATCTTCTCCACCGAATTCAGTTTGCGCATGATGGGCGACATTCAGCAGTTCTTCACCGACTATGAAGTGCGCAACTTTTATTCGGTGTCCATTTCCGGCTACCACATCGCCGAAGCCGGCGCCAATCCCATCACCCAACTCGCCTTCACCCTGGCCAACGGCTTCACCTACGTCGAAAGTTACCTGGCGCGCGGCATGCGCATCGACGACTTTGCGCCGAATCTGTCGTTCTTTTTTTCCAACGGCATGGATCCGGAATACACCGTCATGGGCCGCGTCGCGCGGCGCATCTGGGCGGTGGCCCTGCGCGATAAATACGCCGCCGCCGAGCGCAGTTGCAAATTGAAATACCACATCCAAACCTCGGGCCGTTCGCTGCACGCGCGCGAGATGAACTTCAACGACATCCGCACCACGCTGCAGGCGCTGATCGCGGTTTACGACAACTGCAACAGTTTGCACACCAACGCCCACAACGAGGCATTCACCACCCCCACCGAGGATTCGGTGCGCCGCGCGCTGGCAATTCAGATGGTCATCAACCGCGAGTGGGGCCTGGCGCGCAACGAAAACCCGCTGCAGGGAAGTTTCATCATTGACGAGTTGACCGACCTGGTGGAGCAGGCGGTGCTGGCCGAGTTCCGCCGCCTGTCGGAGCGCGGCGGCGTGCTGGGCGCCATGGAGACCGGCTACCAGCGCGGCAAAATTCAGGACGAGTCCATGCTCTACGAGCGCAAAAAGCACGACGGCAGCCTGCCAATCATCGGCGTCAACACGTTTCTCAACCCGGCGGCGCCGGCGGAGGGCGAGGGTGCGGCGATGGAGTTGGCGCGCTCCTCGGATGAGGAAAAGGACGACCAGATTTCACGGCTGCGCGCCTTCACCAAAGCGCATGCGAATGAAAGCGATGCCGCCCTGCGCAAAATTCAACAGGCCGCGGCCGGCGGCAAAAACGTGTTCGCCGAGTTAATGCACGCCGTCCGCTGCTGCTCCCTCGGCCAAATCACCGATGCCATGTTCGCCGTCGGCGGGGAATACCGCAGAAACATGTAAGCGGCCGGCGCCGCCCTCACCCTCACCGCCCCCCGCCGCTTTCTGAGCGCAAATGAAACGCAATATTTTCCTCCTCTCGTCGTGCCAGGCGCTGTGGATGTCGTCCAACTCGCTGATGATTGCCACTTCGTTTCTGGTCGGCGCCGCCCTCGCGCCCGGCGGTTTTCCGGCGCTGGCCACCGTTCCGCTGGGCCTGATGTTCGGCATGAATATGCTGAGCACCATTCCGGCCTCGCTGTTCATGAAGTACGCCGGCCGCCGCAGCGGTTTCCTGCTCGGCGCCGGCCTCGGCATCGCCGGCGGCGCGGTCGCAGCCACCGGCATCGCCGGGCAGAGTTTTATTTTGTTCTGCATCGGCCACGGCCTGCTCGGCGTGTGCGGCGCCTTCGCCGTCTTCTACCGCTTCGCCGCCGCCGATGCGGCCGCGGCCGACTTCAAAAGCACCGCCATTTCCCTGGTCATGGCCGGCGGCGTGGTGGCGGCGTTCACCGGGCCCAACCTGGCGCGCGCCACCCGCGACTGGTTCGGCGGCGCCGAGTTCGCCGGCGGCTACCTTGCCATCGCCATTCTCTACTCCGTTGCCTTCGCCCTGCTGTGGTGGACGCGCATTCCGCGCCCCGGCATGGAGGAGCGCGCCGGCGGCGGCCGCGCCATGGCGGCCATCGCCGCCCAGCCGGCCTTCATCGTCGCCGCCGCCGGGGCCATGATCGCCTACGGCGTGATGAACGTGCTGATGACCGCAAGCCCCCTCGCCATGCAGCACCACGGCCACGGCTTCACCGACGCCGCTTTCGCCATCCAGTGGCATGTGCTCGGCATGTTTGCGCCGTCCTTCTTCACCGGCCGCCTCATCCGCCGCTGCGGCGTGCTGGCGGTGATGGCCGCCGGCGCCGTCCTGCTGTTCGCCGCCGTCACCGCCGCTTACACCGGCACCAGCGTCGCCCACTTCTGGAGCGGCCTGGTGCTGCTTGGCGTCGGCTGGAACTTCCTCTACATCGGCGGCACCACGTTGCTCACCGAGGTTTACCGTCCCAGCGAAAAAGCCAAGACCCAGGGCGTCAACGATTTCCTGGTCAGCGGCGCCACCACCGCCACCGCCCTCAGCACCGCCGCCCTGTACAGCGGCCTCGGCTGGCACGCCTTGAACCTGGCGGCGCTGCCGTTCATCGGCGTGGCGCTGCTGTTGACGCTGTGGCTGCTGCTGCGCCGGCGGCCATGGGTGCGGGCGCAGTCATGAATCGCGGGCCTTTGATTCACAGTGTGGACGATGCCAGGCGGCTGGCGCGCCGGCGGGTGCCGCGGATGGTGTTTGATTTTGTCGACGGCGCCGCCGGCGATGAGAGTCTGAGCATGCTTAACCGGCATGCGCTGCGGCGCATCCGCCTGCTGCCGCGGGTGCTGGCGGATGTGGAAGCGCGCGACCTGCGGACGCCGCTGCTCGGCATGACCATGGACTTGCCTTTTGGCTTTGCGCCCATGGGCATGTGCAATCTGGCCTGGCCCGGCGCCGACATGATGCTGGCGCGGGCGGCGCGGCGGCGCGGCGTGCCGCTGTGCACGGCCACCGCGGCGTCCACTTCCCTTGAGGAAATGCACCGCCACAGCGGCGGGCGCGCGTGGTTTCAATTGTATGCCGGCCTGGCCGAAGAGTTCACCATGGAACTGGTGCGCCGCGCGCGCGATGCCGGCTACCGGGTGCTGGTGTTGACCGCCGACGTGCCGGTATTGGCTTGGCGGCGGCGCGATGAGCGCAACGGTTTTAAGGTGCCGTTTCGCATGGGGCTGAAACAGTTGGCGGACTTCGCCGCCCGCCCGCGCTGGTCGCTGGCCGTTGCCGCCGCCGGCGTTGCCCGGCCGATGAATTATGCCACCTCGGAATCCGGCCGCGATTTTGTGCGCGCCGAGAGCCGCGCCGCCGACATGAGATTTCTCAGGCGGTTGCGCGACCGGTGGCCGGGCAAGTTGCTGGTTAAAGGCGTGATGTCGGCGGATGATGCGCTGCGCATTCGCGACGCCGGCGCCGACGGGGTTTACGTATCCAACCATGGCGGCCGCCAACTCAACAGCGCGCCGCCGGCAATCCAGGCGCTGCCTGGGATCCGCCGGGCGGTGGGCGGCGGCTATCCGCTGGTGTTTGACAGCGGCATCCGCAGCGGCGAGGATGTGGTCAAGGCGCTGGCCTGCGGCGCTGATTACGTCATGGTGGGCCGTCCGCTGCTGTTCGCCATCGGCGCCGCCGCAGAAAAGGGGCTTGTGAGAATCGTGGACATCCTTGCCGAAGAGGTGAGCCTCACCCTCGCCCTCACCGGCCTGCGCCGGGTTGCGGACATCAGCGCAAACATTTTGGCGCCGGAGGCAAACCATGGCTGAGAAAAAACGGGTCCGCGGCGGCGTTCTTCTGGCGCGTGCGCTGCACCGCAAAGGCGTGGAGCACGTGTTCACCCTGGCCGGCGGTTTCTGCAACCCGGCGCTGGAGGGATTCATGGAATGCGGCCTCAGCATCATCAACTGCCCGCACGAGCAAACCGCCGGCCACCTCGCCGATGGGCACACGCGAATCACCCGCCGGCCGGCGGTGTGCCTGGTGGGCCCCGAAGGTTTCGCCAATGCGGTGCCGGCGATGATGGAGGCCTGGGGGGAGCGCTCGCCGGTGATTTTTGTCACCGGCTCCAGCACCCTTAAACGGCGGGGCGCCGGCGGTTTCAAGGAAATCGACGATGTCGCCATCGCCGCGCCCCTCACCAAGTTCAGCGCAAGCATCACCGACGGCGCCCGCATCAGCGAGTTTGTGGACCGCGCTTTTAAGATTGCACAAAGCGGTTATCCCGGTGCGGTTCATTTAAGTTTGCCGGTGGACATCATGTTTTCCTCTTTTGACGAGGATGCCGGGCTGGCGGAACGGCCGTTTGAGCGGGCGCACCGGCCGCCGGCCCGCGCCTGGCCCGAGCCGGCCCGGCTTGCGGAAGCCGTTGGCCTGGTGGCGGAGGCAAAACGCCCGCTGCTGATTGGCGGCCACGGCGTCTGGTGGTCGGGGCGGGAAGACCAACTGAAAACAGCCGCCGCGCGGCTGGGCATTCCGGTTTTTAATATTCCGTACCACCGGAAACTCCTGCCCGCGGAATCCGCGGCGCACATGGGCCTGGCCGACATTCACCAATACCCGCCGGCGAAGTTTGCGCTGGAAGAAGCGGATGTGGTGGTGATGTGCGGCGGGCGGCTGGACAACCAAATGAATTTCGGCAACCCGCCATTGATACCAAAGACGGCAAAATTAATTTGCGTCAACGGCTCCCACGAGGAGGTGGATCTCAACCGCGCCGCCGACTGCACTTTGCTGAGCGACCCCGGGGCGTTTTTGGACGCTTTGCTTGACGCCGAAAAAAACGGCCGGTGGAATCTGGCCGCGGACTGGCTTGGCCTTAACCGCGAAAAACGCCGCGCCTGGGCCGAGCACACTTTGTCCGACTTGAAAAAAGAAACCGCCCGGGCCGAGGCGGATGGCGGGAAGATTCACCCGCTGCAACTTGCCCTTGATGTGCAGTCGGCCATGGGCGGTGGGGACTGGCTGGTGATTGACGGCGGCAACACGCATTTCTGGTCGGAGATTGCGGTGAACCTGGCCGGCTGGCAGGGGAAAAAGTTGGGCGGTATTCTGCACCCCGGCGCGTTCAGCATGCTCGGCGCCGGCGTTGCTTTTGCGGTTGCGGCGAAGAACGTGCACCCGAAGTCCACTGTGGTTTTGCTCAGCGGTGACGGCGCGTTTCTCTCCGGCGGGCTTTCGGTGGAGGTCGCTTTTCAGGAAAAATTGCCGGTTGTGGTGGTCATCGACAACAACGGCGGACTCGGCTGCATCGCCCAGCAGCAGGAGCGGCTGTTTGCAAGCGGCGCGCACTTCGCCACCGACTTCCGCGACATTCCCTTTCACTCCATGTTTGAAGGGCTGGGCGGCCACGGTGAACTGGTGGAAACCAGGGAGCAACTGCTTCCCGCCCTGCGCCGCGCCATGGCCAGCGGCAAAACCGCCTGCGTTAATGTCAAGGCGAAAGGGGCCATCAGCCCCATCGTCCTGGCCACCGCCGACAAACGTGAAAAAGCCTCCATTGAGTAATTGCATGGCGCTGGTCACCTCCCACGTTCTTGACTGCGTCAACGGCGGCCATGCCGGCGGCGTTGCGGTCGAGATTTACCGGGTCGCCGCCGGCGGCGAGCGCTGTTTGGCGCTGGAAACGGTGACCGACGGGCACGGCCGCCTCAGTGAACAATTGCAAGCCGGCGCCGGCCGCTATGAAATGGTGCTCAAAGTCGGCGAATACTTCACCGCCCATGGAGCGGCGGCGGATGGCCGGCGCATGGTTTCCGAAATCGTCTTTCGCTTTGCCGTCACCGATGCCGACCAGCACTGCCACATTCCCGTCATGCTGTCGCCCCACAGTTATGCGGTCTGGTGGTCGGGCTGGTAAACTACCCGCGCCACATGCCGCCCGTTGCGGGCCAACACTTTCACCGGAGAATCATCATGAAAAATCAAACCAGCAAAATTAAACCCATGCGCCTGCGGGCGCTGCTTGTTCCCCTGTTGCTGGCCGCCGCCGGTTTGCAGTCGGCCGCCGCCGAGGAAATCGTCGCCCGCCTCGCGTTCCACTGGAGCCCGACGCACCACAGCGCGGTGCATGCGCAGATGTTTGCCGACGAGGTTAACCGCCGCGCCGCCGGCCGCCTGCGCATTGAGGTGTTTCCGTCCAAGCAGTTGTTCGGCGTCCGCGAAATCATGGGCGCGGTGACCGCCGGCTCGGTGGAGATGGGGGGCATTCTTGGCGTGGTCAGTTTTCCGCCCATTGACAAGAATTTCAACATCGCCAACTTCCCCGACATGTTTGACAGTTACCGGCAGCAGCGCAGGTTCTTCACCGACACCGAAACCGGCCGCCGCATGTGGCGCGGCATGGAGGAAAAAGCCAACGCCACGTTGATCATGTACGACCCGGTGGGCCCGGTGATGACGTTCAGCGCGGCCCGGCAACTGGACAGCGTGGCGGCGATGAAGGGGCTGAAGGCGAGGGCGCTGATTAAACTTGAACGGCCGCGCTGGAAGGCCCTCGGCGCCAACGCCGTGTCGCTGCCCACCGGCGAGGTGTACACTTCGCTGCAGTCCGGTTTAATCGACACCATCAACAGCCCGCCCATCGGGGTGAAGGCCTACAGTTGGTGGGAGTTTCTCAAGTTCGGCCAGTTGCCCTACCAGTATTTCGCCGATGCCTACCTCATGGCCAACCGCGCATGGTTCAACAATCTGCCGCGCGACTTGCGTGAACTGATGCTGGAAGTGGGCCGCGACATGGGCCAGCGTTCCACCGACACCATCATGCAAACCGCCGAGGGCATTTTGGCGGAATTCAAACAGCGCGGCGGAGTCGTCACCACCCTCAGCGGCCGCCGCAAGGCCGAGTTTGATGAACTCATGCAGGACAGCATTCTGCCGCGCATGACCGAGATGGTGGACCCGGCGGTGCTGAAGGCGGCGCAGGATTTTGTCGGCCGCTGACCGGCGGCGGCCGGCGCTGGCGGCTGGCGCCGAAATCCTGCTGCGAATTCTGCTGCGGGTTGTCGGCCGCATCAACGCCGCCGTTGCCGCCGTGGTCACGGTGCTGAGCGCGGCCATCGTGGCGGTGATTATGCTGGCTTTGTTCAGCAGCGCCGCGACGCGCTATGTTACCGGCACCGGTTACGACTGGCTGGTGGAGCTGCCGCCGATGCTGATTCCGTGGCTGGTGTTTCCGCTGCTCGGCCAACTGCTGCGGCAGGGCGCGCATATCCGGGTGGATGTGCTGCCCGCCATGCTGAAACCGCGCGGCCGCGCCATGCTGCGGCTGTTGTGCAACGTGGTCGCGCTGGCTGCCGCCGCGGTTTTCATGATCGCCGGGGTGGAGGCGGTGGCGTTGTTTCGCGCGCTGGGCCAAGTCGCGGAACTGGAGGTGGAGTTTCCCATCTGGTACATGTATCTGGCTTTCCCGGTGGGCTTTGTTGTTTTTGCAAGTTTCGCGCTGGAGTTAATACTGCGCGACCTGGTTGAGGTTTTTTTGAAGCCCGCCGGCCCGCCGCCGTCGTCATGAACACCGCCACCGTCATCGTCGCGGCGGCGCTGCTGTTTATGTCGCTGCCGATTTTTCTGGTGTTCGGAATTGGCGGCGCGGCCTCGGCAATCCTCACCCTGAACCTGCCGTGGTCAACTTTAATCCAGGTCGCCTTCGGCGCCGTCACCAAGCACGTGCTGGTGGCGGTGCCGCTGTTTATTTTTGCCGGCATGGTGATGCTGCGCGGCGGCATGGCGGCGCGGCTGGTCAACCTGGCGGTGGCGCTGGTGGGGCACTGGCCCGGCGGGCTGGGCATCGCCATGGCCATCGCCATGGGGTTCTTCGCCGCTTTCTGCGGCTCCATTCTCGCCGCCATCACCGCCGTGGGCACCATCATGATGCCGAAGATGATCGAGCAGGGCTACCCGAAACCGTTCGTCATCGTGCTCGCCGCCTCGGCCGGCCTGCTGGAGGCGCTGATCCCGCCGTCCAACGCCGCCATCCTGTTCAGCGCGCTGACCAGCGTGCCGGTGTCGCACACTTTTGCCGCCGGCGTGCTGCCCGGAATCGCGCTGCTGCTGATGCTGGTGCTGCTGGTGGTGTGGCGCTGCCGCAGCATGCCGGCCGGCCGCCGCGCTGCAACAAGCGAGGTCGTGCGCGCCGCATGGCGGGCGGCGCCGGCGCTGGTCACCCCGGTGGTCATTTTAGGCGGCATCTACAGCGGGCTGATGACGCCGTCGGAAACCGCGGCGGTGGCCGGAGTGTGGGCAATGCTCATCGGCGCCTGTGTGCACCGCGAGTTGACGTTGCGCGGGCTGCTGGAATCACTGTGCCGCACCGCAACCATCACCGCCGCCATTTTTTCCATCATCGCCATGGCCACGTTCCTGTCGGTGGTGCTCACCTACACCCGCCTGCCACAGGAAATCATCGCCTACTTCACCGCCTTCGGCGTGACGCCGCTGATGTTCTGGATCATGGTCGCGGTGATTTGTTTAATCCTCGGCACTTTCGTCGAGATTGTGCCGGTGTTCTACCTGACGGTGCCGGTGTTCGCCGCGATTTGCGCAAGCCTGGGCCTTGACCTGCTCAACCTGTACGTAATATTCGTCGCCTTCGCCGGCATCGGCATGATCACCCCGCCGGTGTGCGTCGGCATCTACACCTCGGCCGGCGTCATCGGTGAAGGCGCCGACCAGGCTTTCCGCGAAGTCCCCACTTTCGTCGCGCTGGGGATTGTTTACGGCCTGCTGATGATAGCCTTTCCGGCGGCGGCGACCTGGCTGCCGGGAGTGCTGAGGTAAAACCGCCGCCGACGGTGAGGGTTTAAGCCCCGGGGCGATTCTATTTTTCCGCCGGAACGACAATCACGAAGTTTGCCGGATAGCGGCGGTGCTTGTCGGTGATGGCGTCGGTGATGCCGAAATCCAGAAACACCGCGCTGGCGACAATTTTGCCGCCCATCTCGCTTGGAATGGAGCCGAAAGCGGTTTTGCCGCCGTCGGTTTTGCAGTCATAAAGCAGCGCGTCGTCTGATTTGCGAATGGAAACGGTCGCCGGCACCGGGGTTTCCCAGGCGCCGCGTTTGTTGGTCAGTTTGCAACTGCCGTTTTCGCCGCTGCTGAAAGTCAGCGTGACCGGGGTCATGGCGTCTTCGGTGAGGGTGGCGCACCCGCCCGTCAGCAGAGCCGTGGTCAGGATTGCCATGATTTTCCTGGCTTGATTGAACATGTGGCTTCTCCGTGTGGTGAATCTGCCGGCGCCGAGGCGCCGGGCGGACACGAAGAAACACAAGGTGTGACTTTCCCGCTTATTTCCCGGAGCAGGCTCATGACTTCCTGCTCTTTGCCGGGTGTTGTATTGAGCAGGCCACCCGGCATTGCCGGAGGCCTTGCGTTTCTTCGTGGTGGGGAGCGTACCTGCTTTCCCGATGGTCTGCAACCGTGGCCGGGACCCAGGGAATGGTGGACGGGACTCTGGAAACGGTGGTCTGGAGTGCGGAAACGGTGGTTGCAGATGCCGGAATGGGGTTTGAGGGGCGGGGCCGGTGGCTTGCAGTGCGGGAACGGTGATTTGAGTGCGGAAACCGCGGCCGTCACCCCACCCCCCGCATGGTTTGCGGCAGCCAGGTTGCGATTTCGGGGAAGGCGACCAGCAGCGCCACCATCACCATCATCAGCAGAAACATGGGCAGCGCGGTGCGGGCGATCCAGGTGATGTCGTGGCCGGTGAGGCCTTGCATGACGAACAGGTTGAAGCCGATGGGCGGGGTGATTTGCGCCATTTCCACGACCACCACGATGAAGATGCCGAACCAAATTACGTCGATGCCGGCGGCGCGAATCATGGGCTCCACCACGGCCATGGTCAGCACCACCGCCGAGATGCCGTCCAAAAAACAGCCGATGATGATGTAGAACACGGTGAGCGCGGCGATCAGCATGACCGGGGAGAGTTGCAATGATGCAATCCAGTCGGCCAGCGCGCGCGGCAGGCCGGTGAAGCCCATGGACAGCGACAGGAACGCCGCGCCCATCAAAATGAACGCCACCATGCACGAGGTGGCGGTGGCGCCCATCACGCTGGCGCTGAAACTTTTCCAGTTTAACTCGCCCTGCAGCGCGGCCAGTGCGAGGGCGCCGGCGACGCCGAAAGCGGCGGCCTCGGTGGCGGTGGCGAAACCCAAATACATGGCGCCAATCACCAGCGCCACCAGGCACACCACCGGAATCAGCGCGCGCGAGTTTTTAATTTTGTCGACCAAGCGCATCTTCGGCTCCGCCGCCGGCCGCTGCGCCGGGCGGGCGAAATGCCACGCCGCGACATAACCCATGAACAGCAGCGACAGCACCAGCCCCGGCAGCACGCCGGCGATGAACAGTTTGGAAATGGATTCGTTGATGGTGACGCCGTAGACGATGAGCGTGAGCGACGGTGGAATCATGAGTCCCAAGGTGGCGGCGCCGGCCAATGTGCCGATAATCATCGCCTCCGGGTAGTTGCGTTTGCGCAGTTCGGGAATGGACATGCGGCCGACGGTGGTGAGCGTCGCCGCCGACGAGCCGGAGACTGCGGCGAACACCGTGCAGCCGAGGATGTTGGTGTGCAGCAGCCCGCCCGGCAGCCGCGCCATCCACGGCGCCAGGCCGCGGAACAATTCCTCGGACAGCCGCGTGCGGTACAAAATCTCGCCCATCCAGATGAACAGCGGCAGCGCGGTCAGCGACCAACTGGAGGACGACGTCCACACCGTGGTGAACATTGCATCGCCGGCCGGCCGCGTGGTGAACAATTCCATGCCCACCAGCGCCGCGCCCAGCAGCGCCAGCGCCACCCACACCCCGGTGCCGAGCAGCAGGAACAGGACGAAGATAAAAATGGCGCTGAGGGCGAGGTAGTCCACGGTTGCGGCGTCTACTTTGGCGGCGGCGGTTTCGCCGTTGAAGGTGAAGGTTGCGGCGTCGAAAGTGACGGTTGCAACGTGGAAGGTGACGGTTGCCGCGCTGAAGATGGCGGCGCCGGCCCGAACAACAGAACGCGCAGCAGCCCGTCCCACAGCGCCACCGCCACCAGCACCGCGCCGGCCGACATGGCGAGTTGGGGAATCCACAGCGGCGTGGCGTCCTGGCCCTGGCTGATGTCGTTCAGCGCGCGCGAAAAATAGTTGCCGCGCAGCGCGAACCAGGCGAACCAAGTGGCCAGCGGCGCGGCGACCAGATAGCACCAAGCCTCACCGATGGCGCGGCGGCTGCCGAGGGCGTTGAGCATGAAGTGCACGCGAATGTGCGCGCCCCGGCTGAGCGCGAAGGCCAGGGCCAGGAACGACGACGCGGCCATGCAGTAGCCGGCGTAGTTGGTGGAGCCGGGAAAGCCAACGCCGGCCCACCTCGCCGTCACCTGCAACGCCACCGCCGCCAGCAGCAGAACTAAAAATGCGGCGGCGGTGACGCCGGCGGCGAGGTAGACGCGGTCCAGAACGCGCGCGGCACGCCGCCACCCGGCGGTGAGCGCGCTCAGCATCGCACCACCGTCGCCGCCCTCACCGGGTCACATGCTTTGGTAGTCCTCCACCACCGCGCGGCCGGCGGCGCCGGCTTTGTCCAGCCATTCGCGGGTCATGGTTTCGCCGACTTTTTCCAGGCTGTTGCGCAACTGCCGGCTGGCCGTCTGGGTTTTCATTCCGTTGGCCGCCAGTTGCGCCACATACCAGTCGGACAACTGCTGCGCTTTGGCGGTGCCGGCTTTTTCGGCCAGCAGCGCCGCGCCGCGCACGATGTTTTGCGTGTCTTCGTCCAGGTCCTCCCAGGCGTCGGCGTGCACAAAAACGTAGTTGCGCGGCAGCCAGGCGTTCACTTCGTAAAAGTGCGACACATGCTCCCACAGTTTGCGGTCGTAGCCGGTGGAGCCGGAGGACACCATGGATTCCACCACGCCGGTGGCGAAAGCCTGGGTGATTTCGGCGGCTTCAATTTGCGTTGGCACCATGCCGGTGAGTTCGGCCAGGCGCGCGGTGGCCGAGTTGTAGGAGCGGAACTTGACGCCGCGCATGTCATCCACGTCGTCCACCGGCTTGTTGAAATACAAACCCTGCGGCGGCCACGGCACCGAATACAGCAGCACTAAATTCTGTTCGGCGAGAAGTTTTTCAATCGCCGGCCGCGCCGCCTGCCACAGTTTTTCCGAGGCCTCAAACGACGTGGCCAGAAACGGCACCGAGTCAAAACCGAACATGGCCACCTCATTCTGGTGCGCCGACAGCAGGCGCTCGCCGATTTGCGCCTGGCCGGTTTGCACCGCGCGCTTGATGTCGCCGCCCTTGAACAGCGAGCCGCCGCCGTGCACCACAATTTCCAGGTCGCCGCCGGTGGCGATGTTCACCGCCTCGGCGAACAGTTTGCCGTTTTGCGTGTGGTAGTTGGAGTCGGCGTAGGCCATGGGCATGTCCCACTTCTCATCGGCCACAGCAGTGCCGGCCAGCGCGCCGCACACGGCGAGGGTGAGGGCGGCGGTGTATTTTGATGTTTTCATTTTCTCCTCCGAGTTGGTTGGTTAAGTTTTCAGTCAAAGCGCCCGGCGCGGTAGGGGCGCAGGTCGCAAGGAGCCCCGCCGCCGCAAATTAACGCGGCGATGATGCGCCCGGTTTTCGGGCCCATGGTCAGGCCCAGGTGCTGGTGGCCGAAAGCAAACAGCACCTGCGGGTGCGCCGGCAATGCGCCGATAAACGGCAGGCTGTCCGGTGTGGACGGGCGGTGTCCCATCCATTCCACGCGCTTATCATATGTAAAATCGGGATAGATTGCACGCACCGCCCGTGCCAGCAGACGGAAGGCGCGCGGCTTGGGTTTTGCCGCCAGGCCGGCGAACTCCACCAGCCCGGCGGCGCGCAAGCCCCACGCCATGGGCGTCAGCACCGCCTTGGTGTCGGCCAGCATGTAGGGGTGGGGCGGGACATGGCTGGCGCCGTGAAAATCCAGATGGTAGCCGCGCTCGCTTTGCAGCATGGTTTTGTGGCCCAGTTGTGCCGCAAATTTTTGCGACCAGATGCCGCAGGCGAGCACCGCGCGGTCAAACGTTTTTTCGCCGCCTTGCCATGCCACCGTCACTTTTGCATCGCCGGGGCGCAAGTCGGTGGCGTCGGCATGCAGAAATTCTCCGCCGTGCCGGCAAAAGAAGCCGGCGATGCGTTTCACGTATTCCTCCGGGTCCAGCAGGTAGCCGTGTCCGCCCATGCGCCGGCCCAATTGGTAGCGCGGGCCGAGTGCAGCGTCGGCATTGGTGAGCGCGCTGCGCCCGAGAAGATCGGCGGTGATGCCGTGGCGCGCGCGCAGCCGCCAGTTCCAGTCCTCCCCCCCGGCATCGGCGCGGCCGGAATACAAATACACATAATCCGACTCGCGCAGCAATTCTTCAGCCCCGCTGCCGGCGGCGAGGGCGCGGTGTTCGGCAACCGTGTCGGTGACCAGCGGCGCCAGCGCGGCGGCGATTTTTTCCACCCGGCCGGCGCTGGCATTGCGCAAATAGCGCAGCGCCCAGGGCAGCAGCCGCGGCACATGGGCGGCGCGCACAAAAACCGGCTGGCGCGGCCCCAGTACCAGGCGCGGGATTTTTCCGATAATGCCGGGTGTGGCCACCGGAATGACGCTGCAGGCGGCGAGGATGCCGGCGTTGCCGGAGGAGGTGGCGCCGCCGGCGGTGCCGCGCTCGATCAGGGTGACGGTGCAGCCGGCGCGGCGCAAATGCTCGGCGCAGGAAACGCCGACAATGCCGGCGCCGATGACGGCCACGGTTAACTTCATCACGGGCGCCCCGCTGGAATCCCGCGCGGGGACATGCGAGGATAACGCGATGTTAGCCGGGGCGCGCCGTGGTTGCAAAACAATTCTCTGAGTCTGGCCACGCCGCCGGCGAAAGTGCCGGCGCCGGCGCCGGCGCGGCGGTCGGAATCCTGATGCTGCAGACGCGCTTCCCGCGCATCCCCGGTGACATCGGCAACCCGGTGACCTGGCCCTTCCCGGTGCATTACAAAGTTGTGCAAGGCGCAACTCCGGAGCGCGTGGTGCTGCACAAAAGCGCCGGGTTGGTGGGCGTCTTCACCCGGGCCGCGCGTGAATTGGTGGAGGAGGGCGCAGCGGCGATCACCACCAGTTGCGGATTTCTGTCGCTGCTGCAGGAAGAGTTGCAAGCGGCGGCAAAAGTGCCGGTGGCGGCTTCCGCACTGATGCAAGTGCCGGTCATTAACGCCGCGCTGCCGCCGCAAAAATGCTGTGCCATCCTCACTGTCCACAAAGCCGCCCTCACCGAAGAACACCTGCATTGCGCCGGCGTCCCGGCGGACACGCCCATCGCCGGCACCGAAGACGCCGCCGAGTTCACCCGCGCCATCGTCGGTGACCGGGCGCATTTCAATGTGGACCGCGCCCGCGCCGAAATCGTCACCGCCGCCCAAACCCTCACCAACCACCCCCGCGCCGGCGCCATCGTTTTGGAATGCACCAACATGATTCCCTACGCCCGCGCCGTCCAGGCCGCCACCGGCCTGCCGGTGTTTTCCATGTTTAATTTGGTGCAATGGCTGTACGCCGCGGTCCGCCCGCCGGCGTTCTAAACCACCCTCACCCCCTCCGCCTCCAGCATCCGCACCAAAGCAATCAGCGGCAGGCCAATCAGCGTGTTCGGGTCGTCGCCGCGCAGGTGTTCCAGCAGGGCGATTCCGGGCCCCTCGGCGCGCACCGCGCCGGCGCAGTCCAGCGGTTTTTCCCGCGCCACGTAGCGTTGAATCGTGGCCTCGTCCAGCGGGCGGAATTTGGCGTGGAAGATTTCTATTTTCGTTTGTTCACAGCCACTTGTGCCGATGAGTGCAAGCCCGGTATAAAGTTTCACTTCCATTCCGGATGAGCGGCGCAGCATGTTCACCGCCGCCTCCGCCGTTCCCGGCTTGCCGAAAATCTCGCCGCCGCATTCGGCCACCTGGTCGGCGCCGATGACCACCGCCCCCGGCCACTCGGCCGCCCCGGCGCGCGCCTTTTCCACTGCCAGCCGCACCACCAGGCGGTCCGCCGATTCGCCCGCCCGCACGGTCTCGTCCACCGCCGGCGCCGCGCAATGAAACCGAAGCCCCAGTTGTTGCAACAACTTGCGCCGGTAGGGCGATTTTGATGCGAGCACCAGCATTCGCGCATTTTACACCGCAAAACCCGCGCAGTTCTGCTATATTCCGCGCCATGCATCCGCCCTCCGCCTTGTCCGCCACCGCCGCGCTGGCCCGCGACCTGGTGCGGCGGGAGTCGGTTTCGCCGCACGACGGCGGTTGCCAGCAAGTGCTGGCGGCGCGCCTGCAACGCGCCGGCTTCACCTGCCGCTCCATGCCTTTCGGCGATGTTTCCAACCTGTGGGCGCGCCATGGCGATGCCCAGCCGCTGCTGGTTTTCGCCGGCCACACCGACGTGGTGCCGGCCGGGCCGGAATCGTGGTGGCGCTCGCCGCCGTTTGCCGGCGACATTGTGGACGGCGCGCTGTACGGGCGCGGCGCGGCGGACATGAAGGGCGGCGTGGCGGCGATGGTGGTGGCCTGCGAGCAATTCGCCCTCCGCTGTCCCGGCCACGCCGGCAGCATTGCGCTGCTGATTACCAGCGACGAAGAGGACAAGGCCGAGGATGGCACCGCCAAAGTGGTGGAGGCGCTCACCGAAGAGGGCGAGCAAATTACCTGGTGCGTGGTCGGCGAGCCGTCATGCGCCGCTGCGGTGGGCGACACCATCAAAGTAGGCCGCCGCGGCTCCCTCAGCGGCCGGCTGACGGTGGACGGCAAGCAGGGCCACGTCGCCTACCCGCAACTGGCCGACAACCCGGTGCACCGCGTCGGCCCGTTAATCGCCGCGCTGGTGGGCACCGAGTGGGACCGCGGCAACGGCCGGTTCCCGCCCACCGCGTTCCAGATCTCCAACATCAGCGGCGGCACCGGCGCGCACAATGTGATTCCGGGCAGCGTGGATGTGTGGTTTAATTTTCGCTACGCCCCGGCCTCGCCGCCGTCGACGTTGAAGGTGCGGCTGGAAAAAATCTGCCGTGAACATCTGGAAAAATTTTCCATCCACTGGGAGTCGCACGGCAAGCCGTACCAGACTCCCGACGGTGAACTGCTGCGCGCGCTGGTGGACAGCGTGCGCGAAGTCACCGCGCTTGACCCGGAGTTGTCCACCGTCGGCGGCACTTCCGACGGCCGCTTCATCGCCCCCACCGGCGCGCAGGTGGTGGAGTTCGGCACCGTGAACGCCACCGTGCACCAGGTGGACGAACACACCCTCCTGAGCGAACTGGACGCCGCCACCGAAGTCTACGCGCGCGTGCTGGACAAACTTCTGGCGGCGCAAAAATGAACCAGGAAAAACTCAAAGCCGCCGCGCGCCGCCTGTTTGTCCCCAACTACGCCGCGGCCGCCATCGTGCTGGAGCGCGGCCGCGGCTGCCGGGTGTGGGACGGCGCCGGTAGCGAATATCTGGACTTCGGCGCCGGCATCAGCGTCAACTCCCTCGGCCACTGCAACGCCGGGGTGACCCAGGCCGTCACCAACCAGGCCGCCGCGCTGAACCACGTCAGCAACCTGTATTACAACCGCCCGTCCATCGCGCTTGCCGAAAAATTGCTGGGCGCATGTTTTGCCGAGCGCGTTTTTTTCTGCAACTCAGGCTCCGAGGCCAACGAGGCGGCGATTAAACTTGCGCGCAAATTTTCCTCGCTGCACCACGCCAACCACAAGCGCGAGATTGTCACCTTCAGCGGCGCTTTCCACGGCCGCACCCTCGCCGCCCTCACCGCCACCGCCAACCCGGCCTATCAAGAGGGCTTCGGCCCGCTGCCCGGCGGTTTTGTGTCGTGCGCGTTTAACGATTTTGCCGCCGCGGAAAAAACCATCGGCGCAAAAACTTGCGCCGTCATGGTTGAGCCGGTGCAGGGTGAAAGCGGCATCCACCCGGCCGCGCCCGGCTTCCTGGGCCACTTGCGCAATTTGTGCGACCGCCACAATGCGCTGCTCGTGGTCGACGAAATTCAATGCGGTCTCGGCCGCACCGGAAACCTGTTCGCCCACCAGTGGCCCGGCCCCGGCGGCGGCGGCGACATCACCCCTGACATCATGACCCTCGCCAAAGCCCTCGGCGGCGGCCTGCCCATCGGCGCCATGCTGGCAACGGCGCGCGCCGCCGAGGCATTGCAGCCCGGCAGCCACGGCTCCACTTTCGGCGGCAACCCGGTGGCCTGTGCCGCCGCCTGCGCCGTGTTTGACCAAATCAATGATGATGCGCTGCTGCAAAAAGTGCGGCGCCAGGGCGGGGCGTTGGCCGAATTTTTGCGCGACACCGGCCGCCGCCACGGCCTGTTCGCCGAGGTGCGCGGCCGGGGTTTAATGCTCGGCGCGCAACTCACCGCCGCCCACGCCGGCCGCGCCGCCGATTTGATGGAATGCTGCCGCCGCCACGGCATCCTCACCCTCGCCGCCGGCAAAGACGTCCTGCGCCTGCTGCCGCCGCTCAACCTCGGCGATGCCGAGTTGGAAGAGGGCATGTCCCGCATCGCCCGCGCCGCCGAAGATTTTGCGCGGGAAGTTGCGGCATAGCGCGCGGGGGAACTGTGGAATAAAACGGCGGTTGTGCGGGGCGATGAAAAAACCGGAATACATCAGCGGCGAGTTGTGGACGGCGAAGCAGCGCCAGGGCCACAGCATTCATGAAATCAGTTACCGCGCCTGCTTCAAGCCGCAACTGCCGAATTATTTTATCACCCGCTTCAGCGGGCGCGGCGACACGGTTCTGGACCCGTTCATGGGCCGCGGCACCACGCCCATTGAAGCGTCGCTGATGGGAAGAAAAGTCATCGGCAGCGACGTCAATCCGCTGTCGCTGATGCTCACCCGCCCGAGACTGAATCCGCCGAAGCCCGGCATGGTGGCGCGGCGGCTGGATGAGATTCCGCTGGATGGGGCGGTGGACGCGGCGGCGGAAAAATTGCTGGTGTTTTACCACCCGCGGGTGCTGCAGAAAATTGTTTCCATCAAGGAATGGATTCAGCGGCGGGAAAAAGACAAGGCATATGATGAAGTTGACGACTGGATTCGGATGATTTGCATCAACCGCATGAGCGGCCATTCGCCGGGGTTTTTTTCGGTGCGCACCATGCCGCCCAATCAGGCGGTTTCGGTTGAGGCGCAGGAAAAAATCAACCGCAAAAACAACCGCCGGCCGCAGGACAAGGATGTGAAGGAAATCATCCTCAGAAAAACCCGGAGTCTGCTGCGCTCGCCCATGCCGGAGATGAAACAGAAAACGCAATTCAAATGCGCCTCGGCGCGCGACCTCGGCTGGATAGCGGATGAGTCGGTGGACTTAACCGTGACCTCGCCGCCGTTTATGAATGTGGTGGACTACGCCAAAGACAACTGGCTGCGGTGCTGGTTTGCCGGCATTGACCCGGCGAAGATTCCCTTTGACCACCACGGCAAAAAAGAAAACTGGGGAAAATTCGTGCGCAAAACGCTGCGGGAAATCCAGCGGGTGACCGTCGCCGGCGGAACCGTCGCCTTTGAAGTGGGCGAAATTCAGGGCGGCAAAACCATGTTGGAGGAGGATGTGATGAACGCCGCCGCCGGCCTGCCCCTGCGGGTGGAAAAAATTTACATAAACCGGCAGCGGTTCACCAAGACCGCAAACTGCTGGAATGTCTCCAACAATACCAGGGGGACGAATACGAACCGGGTTGTTTTGATGAGGAAGTTGCCGGGAGAGGCGGTGTTATAATCCAAATCCGGAGAGGTGGCTGAGCGGTCTAAAGCGGCGGTCTTGAAAACCGCAGGGGGCATTGCCCTCCGGGGGTTCGAATCCCTCCCTCTCCGCCATTTTTTCAGGCCTTAAACGGGCCGCTCGCGCACCAGGGCCATGCCGGTGAGCATGGCGACCATGGCGGTCCACACCCACGGCGTGTGGCTTTCGTTGAACAGCCAGATTCCCCACAGGACGCCGAACAGCATGATGGCGTAGCCGATGAGTGAGGCGAACAGCGGGCCGCTGATTTTAATCATGTGCACAAACGCCACGTAGCAAGCGGCGTTAATCGCCATGATTCCGGCCACCGCGAGTTCCAGTTTGCCCATGGCGGCGGGGTTGATGCTGAGCGCGGTGAACTTGCCGCCGGCCGCCGTCAGCGGCGCCAGCACCAAGACGCTGAACACCGCCATGCCGGCGACGATGGCCACCGGGTCGGTGCCCGGCGGGCGGCGCAATGCGACGTACAGGTTCTCCACCGTGTATGACAGCGGTACCAGCAGCCCGATCATCACCCACAGCCCGGCGGCCGCAGTCGCGCTCACCGCCGCCCCCGGCAGGGCCAGCATCACCACCGCCGTGAAGCCGAGGGCGACGCCGGCCAGGCGCCCCGCCGACACCGTTTCAATGCGCAGCGGCAGGCCGGCGGCGTAGGTCAAGAGCGGCACCAGCGCGATGAGAATGGAAATCACGCCGATGGAGATGTGCTGGGTGGCGGTGAAGATGACGAAAGTGGGCAGCGCGGTGCCGGTGACGCCGCCGATGACGTACAGCACCAGGTGCGGCCGGCCCAGGGGCAGGCGGCGGCCGCGGGCGAAGGTGAGGGCGAGCAGCAGAACGGCGGCGCCGAGCCCCTGCCACAGGGTGAGGCCCAGCGGGTTGGCGCCGGCCTCAATGGCAATTTTGCCCAGCGCCGGCACCAGCCCCCACAGCATGCCCACCACGATGACGGCGAGCAGCAGGTTGACGCGCGGCAGTTTTTTCATCGGGGCGGCGCCGGCACTTCGGGAGTCACCGCCATCATTCCCGGAGTCGCAGCCACCGTTTCCGGAGTCCACACCGTCGCTTTCCGCGGTCACGCCATGGGCGCCGCAGTGGCCGGGCTTTTTTCCTCGGCGGTCCACGCGCCGCTCATTTTCATGTTGAGCATGCGCAGGGTGGCGTAGATGCCGGCGAAGACCTGGTTGGGGTGCAGGGCGCGGGTGCGCACGGTGCGGGCGCCGTCTTTCCACGTGATGATGCACTCGGTGAGCGCGCTGGTGCGGCCGCCGCGCGGGATGTGAAGGCGGTAGTCCGCCAACTCCGGCATGGCCCAGCCGCGCGGCTCCAGCACTTTGCGCATGGCGGCGATGAAGGCGTCGAAACCGCCGTTGCCGTCGCCGGAAGACTGGATCATCTCGCCGTCCAGGTTCACCTTGATGCTGACGATGGAGGCCAGGTCGAGGCCGCTGGTGATGGAACAGTTGACCAGGGTGAGCCGCTGTTCACTTTTGCTCTCCAGCACCTCGGTGATGATGAACGGCAGGTCGTGGATGGTGATGCTGGCCTTGGAATCGCCGAGTTCCACCACCCGCGCCAGCACCATGGCGCGCTGCTCGGCGCTGAGGCTGATGCCGAGATCGTCCAGGTTCTTGAGCAGGGAGGCTTTGCCGCTCATCTTGCCGAGGGCGTAACTGTGCTTGCGGCTGAAGCGGCGCGGGCTGAGTTCGGATTGGTACAGGCCGCCCTTGCGGTCGCCGTCGGCGTGGATGCCGCTGGTCTGGGTGAACACATCGTCGCCGGTGATGGGCGCGTTGGCCGGCACGTTTTTGCCCGAGAAACGTTCCACCATGCGGCTGACGGCGTAGATGTTTTTTTCGTCCACCGAAAGTTTCATGCCCATTTTGTCGCGCAACGCCACCGCCACTTCGGCCAGGGAAACGTTGCCGGCGCGCTCGCCGAGGCAGTTGACGGTGCAGTGAATGGCGCTGACCCCGGCGCGCACCGCGGCCATGGCGTTGGCGGTGGCCAGGCCGTAGTCGTTGTGCGGGTGGAAATCAAACGCGGCATCGGGAAAGCGCCCGGTCATGTCGCGCAGACTGGATTCCACCTCGTCCGGCGCCAGCACGCCGAGGGTGTCGGGCAGCATGATGCGGTGCACTTTCATGGCGCATAAATTTTTCACCAGTTCATAAACGTAGTCCGGGCTGTTGCGGTAGCCGTTGGACCAGTCTTCCAGGTAAACATTCACCGTCACCCCCCGGCGCGCGGCGTAGGCGGCGGTTTTGCCGATGTCTTTCAGGTGTTCGGCCAGCGATTTGCGCAGTTGCTCCCGGCAGTGCCGCTCGCTGCCCTTGGTCAGGAGGTTCATCACCCGGCCGCCGCTGTCCACAATCCAGTCCACGCTGCGCTTGTGGTCCACGAAGCCGAGCACCTCAACCCGGTCCTGCATTTTTTCACTCGCGGCCCAGGCCTGGATGGCCGCCACCGCGTCTTTTTCGCCCTGGGAAATGCCGGCCGAGGCGACTTCAATGCGGTCCACTTTTAATTTTTTCAGCAGCGCCTCGGCCAGGGCGGTTTTCTCGGCGTGGCTGAACGAAACCCCCTGGGTCTGCTCGCCGTCGCGCAACGTGGTGTCCATCAGGGCGATGTGGCGCGCTTTGTTCATGGCCGGTTTATTGTAACCGCTGCGGCGGCTCATGCGCTCCACACTTCCTTGCGCCGCCGCTCCATCTCGCGCTGGAAGTCCACCGCCGCCGGGTCAAAATCGCCGCGCGGCGCCGGGTCGGGGCGGAAGTGGCGGTGAGGGTCACGGCCGCGCACCAGCGTCGCGCTGTCGCCTTTCATCACCAACTGCCGCACCGCCGGCGCGAGGAACTGCAGGTTGAGGCCGATGCGGCGGTCGCTGCCGGTGTTGGGTTTGGAGGCGTGCATCACCCAGCCGTGGTGCAGCGAGGCCTGGCCCGGCGCAAGGCACAAGTCCACGGTCTGCGCCTCGTCAATGTCGGCCACCACTTCCTGGCCGCGGTGCAGAATGTTCTGGTCATCCCCGGTGTCGCGGTGGCGCAACTTTCCCATGGTGTGGGTGCCGGGCAGCGCGCGCATGCAGCCGCTGGCCGCGCCGGCCTCGCTGAGCGCAATCCACGCCGACACGCAGGCCTCACCGGCGCCGTCGTCCAGGCCCCAGTAGGTCAAGTCCTGGTGCCAACTGACAAAGCGCGGGTCGCCGGCCTCCTTGATGATGTAGGCGCCCTCCCACAGCAGGATGTCCGGCCCGATAATTTTTTCCACCGCATCCAGCAGCCGCGGGTGGCGCCCCAACTCCATGGCCGAAGCCAGCAGCAGAAACGGTTTGGAACGGTAATGCATCGGCCCATGGCGCGCCTCGGCCTGTTCCAGCCGCCGCCGGTGGCCGGCGGCCTCGGCGGCGCTCATGATTTGCAGCGGAAAGAAAAAACCGTCGCGGCGGTACTCATCGGCGCAGAATTCTCGCGGCGCATTCATGGCGGTTCTCCGGTTTGCTTGGTGAGGGCGGCGGGTTCCGGTGCGCGCATTATATTTGTTTTCAATAAACCCCGGCCTCAAGGCCGGCGGCCAAAGTCATGCCGAGTTCCTCGCACCGCGCGGTGTACTCATCGCGGAATTCGCCGCGCGCCACCAGCGGCGCCTGCACCCGCTGCCAGCGCAGGCCGGTGACGATGCGCTCCACGCCGGCCACCGCGCCGCTCTCATCGCCCAGGCCGGCGCGGATGAACAGCGCATATGGTTTGCCCTGGGTTTTTTCCAGGCACGGGTAGTAAATGCGGTCGAAAAAATCCTTGGTCAAGCCGCTCATGTAGCCGTTGTTGGCCATGGTGCCGATAATCACGGCGCTGCTCCACAGCACCTCGTCCACGCCGGCCTCCGGCGGCTGGCAGACCCGCAACTCCACGCCGCCGATGTCCTCATGCATCGCGCCGCGCGCCACCGCATCGGTCAACTTCCGCATGTTCGCCGACGCCGCCGGCACATGGGAAACCACCAGCAGATGTTTGGCCGCGGCCATGGCGCGACTGTAACACGCGGCGGTTTTTGTGTTATGTTTGCGCCACGCCACCCCCACCCTCACTGACCGGCCCGCGCCATGCAATTGTTTCGAATCTTTTTCACCGCATTTTTATTTTTCACCGCCGCCATCACTGCGGCGCCGGCTGACACCATTCCCGGGGCCGGCCGCTCGCCTGCCGCGCCGCCTGAGGTTGCGGCCAAATCGTGGCTGCTCATGGAGCAGGGCAGCGGCTGGATTATCGGCGCCCATGAACCCGACCGCACCATTGAGCCGGCCAGTTTGACCAAAATCATGACGGTGTTCGTCATCTTCCGCGCGCTCAGCGAGGGCGACCTGAAACTCAGCGACGAGGTGCGGGTCAGCGAGCGCGCCTGGCGCACCGGCGGCTCGCGCACGTTTATCCGGGTGAACAGCATGGTGACGGTGGAGGATTTGCTGAAAGGCGTGATTATCCAGTCCGGCAACGACGCCGCGGTCGCCCTCGCCGAACACTTCTCCGGCACCGAGCAGGCATTCGCCGCACAGATGAACGCCATCGCCGGTGAACTCGGCATGCGCAACTCGCACTTCACCAACAGCACCGGCCTGCCCGATGCCGAACACTACTCCACGGTGCGCGACCTGTCGCTGTTGACGCGCCGCATGATTGCCGATTTCCCCGACTACTACCGCTGGCACCGCGAGAAAACTTTCACCCACAACAACATCACCCAGAACAACCGCAACCAACTTTTGTGGCAGGACGAAACCATGGACGGCG
This sequence comes from Gammaproteobacteria bacterium, assembly GCA_028817275.1. Lineage (GTDB taxonomy): Bacteria > Pseudomonadota > Gammaproteobacteria > Arenicellales > Spongiicolonaceae > Spongiicolonus > Spongiicolonus versatilis. The sequence goes on along the minus strand of JAPPPZ010000139.1, from coordinate 1,846 downwards.
TCAAGACCGGCCACACCGAAAGCGCCGGCTACTGTTTAATCGGCTCGGCGCTGCGCGACGGTTTGCGCTTTATCGCCTCGGTGGTGGGCGCCGAAAGTGAACAGTCCCGCGCCCGCGCCGTGCGCGCTCTGCTGCGCCACGGCTACGCCAATTACCGCGCCCGCGAAATGTTTGCCGACGGTGAGGCCGTGGCCGAGGCCAAAGTCCTGTTCGGCGCCGCTGACTCGCTGCCGGTGGGCGTGGCCGGCGGCCTGCGCGTGCTGGCGGCGCGCAGCAAGGTTAGAAATTTGCGCGCCCGCGTGGACCTGCCCGACTATCTTGAAGCGCCGCTGGCCCAAGGCGCTGTTGTCGGCACTGTCACCGTCACCGTCGGCGGCGAGGTGTTCACCGAGGCGCCCTTAGTGGCGTTGCGCGAGGCCAAAGCGGCGTCGTGGTTCGGGCGGATGGTGGACCACGTGCGGCTGTGGTTTCGGTGACCGTCCCGGCCGCCGCACTCACCGTTCGCCGACTCGGCGTGGTGGACTACGCCGCCGCCGCCGTTGCCATGCGGGCTTTCACCGCCGCCCGCGGCCCCTCCACCGTGGACGAGGTCTGGCTGCTGCAGCATCCGGCGGTGTACACCGGCGGCCTGCGCTGCCGCACCGCCATCGGCGGCCGTGGTGACATCAACGGCGTCCCGCTGGTGGCCAGTGACCGCGGCGGCCTGTTCACCTGGCACGGGCCGGGGCAAATCGTCGCCTACCTGCTGCTGGACCTGCGCCGCGCCGGGCTCGGCGTCCGCCAACTGGTGCGCGGGCTGGAGCAAGCCGTGATTGCCTGCATCAAAGGCTACGGCGTCACCGCCGGGCGCATGGATGGTGCACCCGGGGTGTACGTTGGCGGCGCAAAAATCGCCGCCCTCGGATTGCGCGTCCGCCGGCAGTGCACAACCCATGGTTTAAGTTTCAATGTCAACATTGACCGCGATGCATTCGCCGCCATTGATCCGTGCGGTGTTCGCGGTTTGGAAGTGACCGATTTATGCACCGTCGCGGGTGACGGTTGCAGTGTTGACATCGCCGAAGTGGAGGAGCGGCTGCTGAAACATCTGGCCGCGGTGTTCGGTTACGGTGACTTGCGCCCCGGGAATGCCTTGCCGCAACTAAGCGCCGTCCAGCAGCGCGCCGAGTGCGGCGAGCCGCGCCGGCGTGCCGACGTCCATCCACCGGCCGCGGTGTAACACGCCGCCCACCCGGCCGCCGGCCACGGCGCGCCGCAAAACCTCGCCCAGGGAAAATTTTTCGCCCGGCGCATCCGTGAACAAACGCCGCGCATAAACGCCGATGCCGCTGAAAGTCAAACCCTCACCTTCGCCGGCATCAAGCAGCCGCACCGCGCCGTTGTCCAGCGCAAAATCCCCGCGCGGATTGTGCGGCGGATTTTTCACCAGCACGATGCAAGCGTCCAGGCCCTCACCGATGCGCAATTCGCCCAGCGCAAAGTCGCACCACACATCGCCGTTCACCACCAGAAAAAAATCGCCCCGCAACAACGGCAGCGCGCGCGCCACGCCGCCGCCGGTGCCAAGCGCGCCGCCGGCCTCATGCGAATACCGAATGCGCAAACCGTAACGCGCGCCGCCGCCGAGCGCCTCTTCAATCTGCCCGCCAAGGTGCGCGCAGTTCACCACCACGCCTTTGACGCCAGCGCGCGCCAGCGCCAAAAGTTGATGCTCAATTAAACGTTTGCCGCCGGCCATCAGCAGCGGTTTCGGCGTGCGGTCACTCAGCGGCCGCATCCGCTCACCGCGCCCGGCCGCCAAAATCATCGCGTCCATCGCCCCATTGTAACTGCCGCGCGCCGTTTT
>JAPPPZ010000079.1 GCA_028817275.1 Gammaproteobacteria bacterium | reverse complement strand
GCCAAACTCACCATCGCCATCCTCCGCGCCTACCAGTATCTGGTGTCGCCGCTGCTGGGAGCGAACTGCCGTTATTTTCCCACTTGCAGCCAGTATGCGGTGCAGGCGGTGCGGCGGTTCGGGGTTTGGCGCGGGGGGTGGCTGGCTTTGCGGCGGGTGGGGCGGTGCCATCCGCGCGGCGGGTGCGGTGATGATCCGGTGCCGGAAGTTTACCGCTGGTGGGGGCGCGCTTGAGTTAGCCGGTGATTCTTTTTAAGAACTTCGGTTTGATGTGCCGCTCCATCGCATCGGCGAGGCGTTCAATGTTTGCATCGCGCACCGCGCGGTAGTCGGGGTTTTTTTGCGGCTGCAGTCCGGCCCAGCGCAGCAGCGCATCGCGGGCCTCGGCGTGGTCGAACAAACCGTGCAGGTAGGTGCCGAGGACTTGCCCGTCCGCCGTCACTGCGCCGTCACCGCCGCCGCCATCGAGCATCACCGCCGGCCGCGCCAGTGCGGCGCCGGTGGTGACGCCCATGTGAATTTGGTAGCCGCTGACCGCCGCGTTTTCCAGCGTGAGTTTTCCTTTGCTTTGTTTTAAGTTTTTTGCCGGCGCGATGGTGGTTTCCATGTCCAGCAGGCCGAGGCCGGCGCTTTCGCCGGGCGCGCTTTCAAGGCCGCCGGGGTCGCGCAGAGTTTTGCCGAGCATCTGAAACCCGCCGCAGATGCCGATGAGTTTGCCGCCGTAGCGCAGGTGTTTTTGCAGCGCGGCCTGCCAGTTGCTGTGCAGCAGCGCGGCCAGATCCTCACGCACATTTTTACTGCCGGGCAGCACCACCAGATCGGCCGGCGGCATCCCGTCTTCCGGCCGCGCCCAGGTGACGCTCACTTGGGGATGCAGCGCGAGCGGGTCCAGGTCGGTGTGGTTGGCGACGCGCGGCAGCCGCGGCGCGACAACTCTCAGCCGGCCGTCACCCTCACCCTCACCATCGCGCAGCGCGAGCGAATCCTCCGCTTCCAGATGCAGGCCGGGCAAAAACGGCACCACGCCGGCCACCGGTTTGCCGCTGTACTGTTCCAGCCAGTCCAGCCCCGGCTGCAAAATGGAAAGGTCGCCGCGAAAACGGTTGATGACCATGCCGCCAACCCGATTTTTTTCCGCCGGCGCGAGCAGCGCGAGGGTGCCGGCGAGGTGGGCGAACACGCCGCCGCGGTCAATGTCGGCCACCAGCCATACTTCACAGTCCGCCGCTTCGGCGAAACCCATGTTGGCGATGTCGCCGTCGCGCAGGTTTATTTCGGCCGGGCTGCCGGCGCCTTCCACCAGCACCACATCATGCGCCGCCGCCAGCCTGTGGTAGGACTCCAGCACCGCGCCGCGCATTTTTTTTTTGCATGCGTGGTAGTCGCGCGCGCTCAGGTCGGCGAACACCCGGCCCTGCACCACCACCTGCGCGCGGCCGTCGGCGGTGGGCTTCAGCAGCACCGGGTTCATGTCGCTGTGCGGCGCGACGCCGGCGGCCTCGGCCTGCACCGCCTGGGCGCGGCCGATCTCGCCGCTGTCCACAGTGACCGCGCTGTTGTTGGCCATGTTTTGCGGCTTGAACGGCGCCACCGAAACCCCGCGCCGCCGCAGCAGGCGCGCCAGGCCGGTGACCACGGCGCTCTTGCCGGCGCTTGAAGTGCAGCCCTGGATCATCAGGGTGCGGCGGTTCATTTTTGCTTCCGCGGTTTCACTTCGTCGGTTTTGATGATGTCAAAAGCCTGCGAGCAAAACTCGCGGCGGATGAGCACCGCCAGAACCCAGGTGGAGGCGATGATGAACAGGACCGGATTAACCAGCCAGCAGAAAGCGGCGAGGGCGAAGAAGTAGGCGCGCAACCCCCTGTGAAAGTGGCGCCCGGAAAGACTGTATAAATGCGCGATGCGGTCGGCGAAATCCTCGGCCTCGGCGTTCAGTTCCACATCGCGCGGCGCCGCGCCGACCATGATGGAGCAGTTGGAGGACAGGCGGTAGCACCAGGCGAACTTGAAGAAAGCGTAGACAAAAATCAGGATGAGCAGGACAATTTTAATTTCCCACGCCGTGCGCGACACCGGCGCGCCAAGGGGCAGGTCGCTCATCACCGAAATCACCGCGTCGGTCGCGCCCAGCACCGTCAGCAGTCCGCCCACCAGCAGAATGGAAGTGGAGGCGAAAAACAAAATGCCGTTCACCAGCGAGGCGTGAATCTGCGTGTCCACCATGCGCATCTCGCGCAAAATCATGTTGCGCATCCACCGCCGCCGGTGCTGGTGCATGTGCCCGCTGACGCTGCGCTTATACCAGCGGCTGTGGTCCACCAGCAACGCATACCCGATCCAGCAGACAAAAAACCACCCGACCGCAACATAATCCAGCAGCGTAAAGTCGGGGAGCATGCGGCAATTGTAGCACAGCCGCCGCTGCCGCCGCTTGCGCCGGGGTTGAAAGTGATGGTTGCGGCGCCGAAAGTGCAGGCTGCGGTGTCGAAGATGGTGGTTGCAACGGTGAAACTCGCGGCCGGCGCGCTGAGGGTGTCGCCGGCGGCGGCGGCGGCGGCCGGGCCGGGCTTGGTCCGCCTGGCCCGTGCCGGGACATTGCCAGCCATCACCCTCAAGAGTCCGGAATGTGGCGGCATTAAACACTCAGCGTGGGTGATGGGGTATGATTGCGCCTGGCTCTCCAAAAAAATCGAGGAAAACCCGCATTGCTTCGTTGGACAGCACGATGAAAAACCACGAAGATTTAATTAACGACAAACTTGCGGAAATTCTGCACGGTTTGCGGCGCGGGCTTTGGGCTGGCGCGAGGTCCAATCCTCTCGGCTATTTGGGTTCCGGCCGGCCGGACGTTCTGGTTGAGGTCGGCGCATACCAGCATGTCATGATTGAAAATGAAGTCGCCCAGAATCCGGACAAGGATGCCCGCGCCCGCCTGGAGCAGTGCCGCAGGGAGGATAAAAAACAAGTTGTCTCGGTCATCGCGCTCAAAACCCCGGAGCGTTTTCGCAGAATTTCCCCGGGCCGGGTTGGCGAGGCGCTGGCCGGCGCTGAGGATTTGGAATGCGCTGTGTGGGGCGATGGGGGTCGCTGGCCCGAGTCCGGTTTTGTGCCCTTGTCGGTGCGCGGGCTGGCGGAACTGGTGGATCATGCGTCCAAGCCGCTGTCGGCGATTGATGAGGCGGCCGGGCTTTTGACCCAGGCCATTGAAAGCACCGGCGGGGTTTTTTACACCCCGCGTTATTCCCCCATTGTTGCCGAAGTTTTGCATCAGGAGGCGGGAAACCAAACTTCACGTATGGCCGGGAGCATTGTGGCCAATGCTTTGCTGTTTCAGGATGCGCTTGCCGGGTTCACTCCCGACAGTTCCAAGTACCGTGCGATCAGGGGCGTGGGTCCGTCTGCTGACGGCAACTATCACAAGCAGGATGTTCTTGAGGAATGGGGGCGCATTCTTGAGATCAACTACTGGCCGATATTTGACATTGCCAGAAAGATCATTGCGCCCCTGAGCGCCTTGGATGCCGGTCATGTTTTGAAGGAACTCGCATGGGCAGCCTTGAGAATTCGCGGCATGGGCGCGTCCGGCGCCAGCGACTTCACCGGTCTGGTGTTTCAGCGGCTGATTGTGGACCGGAAGTTTCTCGCCACTTTTTACACCTTGCCGGCCTCGGCCGAGTTGCTGGCCGGGCTGGCCATTGGTTCCGATGAGAATTTCCTGAAAATGCGGCAACAAAAAGACGGCAAACTTATGCCAGACTTTTCCATTGCCGATTTTGCCTGCGGCACCGGCGGGCTGCTGGTGGCGGCGGCGCATCGTGTCAGTAACCTTGTTGCGGAAAAGCATGGCATTGACCGGGATGCGCTCCACAAGATGATGATGGAGAAGGCGATCTTCGGCGCCGATGTTTTCCCCTCGGCGGTGCATCTCACTGCTTCACTGCTGTCCA
>JAPPPZ010000166.1 GCA_028817275.1 Gammaproteobacteria bacterium | reverse complement strand
TGAAAATAGTGCGGTTTGGAATTTGGCTCATGGAATTGCTCTTGCCGGCGCGGCGCCTGCAAATGCTACCACAAAAATCGTTGCATGGCGGCCGGGAAATGGTGGACCGGAGTCCGGAAACGGTGGTTGCAAGCGCTGAAACGGTGACCGCAGGAACACGGCGGCGGCGGCAATGGCTACAGGCGGACGGCGAGGCGGCGGGCGTCAAGAATGGCGGCGAGGGCGTGGCGGGGGGCGTGGCAGTCGCCGAGGCTGTGGACCGGCAGGCCGGGGCGGGCGGCGCGCAGGGCATCGGCGAGGGCCGGGTCGGGGGCGGGGGTGGTGGCGAGGATGAGGGTGTCGGCGGCGAGGGTGGCGGCAGCCTGGGTGAGAGTGTTGCGGATTTCAGCGGTGTTTTTGTGCCAGCGGAGGAGAACGGAGTCGGTGCGAAAGGCGACGCCGGCCCGGGCCAGGCGGGCGCGGAGGTCGGCGGCGACAGCGGAGGCGGCGAGGGCTTCGGCAACGGCGGGGGCGGAGGTTAAAATGGTGGCCTTGCGGCCGGCAGCGGCGAACAGCAGGGCGGTGCCGGCGGCGGGCCAGCCGTTGGTGTCGTCTAAAATTAAGACTCTGCCGCCGACCTGGCCGGGATTCCTGAGGGCTTGGGTGACGGTGCACACGTTTTTCTCATCGGCGCCGGGCAGGTAGTCGCGGTCGGGGAGCGCGCGCTGGTAACCGTCGGCATTGGGCGATGCGCCGGTGGCGACTATGACGGCGTCACATTCGGAATCGTCCACTGCAGACTCGTCGGCGGTGACGCCGGTGGCCAGGCGGACGCCGTGGCGGTGCAACTGCCGCCCGCACCAATCCAGAAAATCACCGATGGCGGCGCGGCCGGGCTGGGCGGCGGCAAGGCGGAAGGCGCCGCCGAGGACTTTTTCTTTCTCCAGCAGGCGCACCCGGTGGCCGCGCATGGCGGCGACGCGCGAAAATTCCATGCCGGCCGGGCCGCCGCCGATGACGGTGATGCTTCGCTGCTTGCGCGCCGGGCCGCTGCCGGCGCCGGCGTCACCGCCGAGCAATTTTTCGCGGCCGGCGGAGGGGTTGACCAGGCAGGAGATGTGGTAGTCGCGGCTGCGGCGGCCCCAGCAGCCCTGGTTGCAGGCGATGCACGGGCGGATGTCCTCACCCTCGCCGCGCATGGCTTTGGCGGCGAGGTCGGGGTCGGCGATCTGGCCGCGCACGATGCTGACCAGATCGGCCTCACCGGCGGCGAGCAATTTTTCAGCGCGGCCGGGGTGGGTGATGTGCGCCTCGGCCTGCACTTTGGCGAACTTTAATTTTTTGCGCATGCGCGCCGCCAGGGCGGCGCCGCTGATGCCGTTGTCAAGGCAATGCGGAATGATGCGCGAGAAGTCAAAATAACTGCCGGTGCCGACGGTGATGTAGTCAATTAATTTTTTTTCGTCGTGGTGGCCGGCGACGGCGAGCAACTGGTCTGCGGTGATGGCGCCGGGGGTGCGCAGGTCTTCGCTGACAGCGAGGCCGAGAATGAAATTGTGCCCGGCGCGCTCGCGGATGCGCGAGAAAATTTCACGCGAGAAGCGCATGCGGTTGTCAAAGCCGCCGCCGAAACGGTCGCCGCGGCGGTTGCTGAGGGGCAGCCAGAACTGCTCCAGCAGCGCGTTGTAGGCGGCCATCATTTCCACGCCGTCAAAACCGCACCGCTGCGCGCGCAGGGCGGCGGCCACATGGGCGGCAATCACCTCCTCCACTTCGGCCGCAGTCATGGCGTGGCTGCCGGCGGCGTCATGAAATGACGGCCGCCCCGACGGCGACCAGTTGGGCGCCAGGGAATTGTCGTAATCGCCGTGCGCGCCCACATGGTAAATCTGCTGCACCATCACCGTGCCGTGCGCCTTGCAGGCCTCGGTGATGCGGCGGAAGCCGGGAATGACGGCATCGTCCTCAGCAAGAAAGTTGCCGCGCGTAAGCACCGCCGTCCGGTGCGCCGGCACCGGCTCCACCACAATCATCCCGCACCCCCCGCGCGCGCGGGCCAGGTAATAATGCAGATGCTGCTCCCCGGGCAATCCACCCTCCGACATATTCGCCGTATGCGCGCCGAACACGATGCGGTTCTTAACCGTGCACCCGGCGAGGGTGAGGGGGGTGAGGCAGTGGGGGTAAGGAGCGGTCATCGGCGTTCAGAGTATACTCCCCCCCATGCCCTCCCCGCCGCGCATTGCGAAACTTGACGGCACGCTGGTTAACCAGATTGCCGCCGGGGAGATTATTGAGCGGCCGGCTTCGTTGTTGAAGGAGTTGGTGGAGAACAGCATGGACGCCGGCGCGGCCGGGATTCGGATTGATGCCGAGCGCGGCGGGGTGCAGAGTGTGGCGGTGGCGGATGACGGCTGCGGCATTCATCCGCATGATTTGCCGCTGGCATTGGCGCGGCATGCGACCAGCAAGTTGCGCGCGGCGGGGGATTTGGCGGCGGTGTCCACCCTCGGTTTTCGCGGCGAGGCATTGCCCAGCATCGGGGCGGTGGCGCGGCTTAGTTTAAGGTCGCGCGCGGTTGGTGAGGACGCCGGCTGGGAGGTGAAATGCGAGGGCGGTGAAGTTTCGGCGCCGCGGCCGCTGGCCATGGCGGCGGGGACGGTGGTGACGGTGCGCGATTTGTTTTTCAACACCCCGGCGCGGCGCAAGTTTGTCAAGAGCGCGGCCACCGAGTTTCGCCATCTGGAAAACACCGTCCGCCGCCTGGCCCTGGCCGACTTCGGCGTGACCTTCACCCTGCGCCACAACGGCCGCGATGTCGCGCGCTTCCCGGCGGCCGGCGGCGAATTTTCATTGGCGCGGGCGGCGGCGGTGTTAGGCGAGGCGTTTGCCGCCGATGCGCTCAGCGTTGAACGCCGGGCCGGGGGAATGCAACTGCGCGGCTGGGTCAGCCGGCCGACGGCGGCGCGCAGCCAGCCCGACCAGCAGTATTTTTATGTGAACCGCCGCTGGGTGCGCGACCGCCAGATTAACCACGCCATCCGCCAGGCCTATCAGGACGTGGTCTACCACGGCCGCCATCCGTCGCTGGTGCTTTACCTTGACCTGGAACCGGCGGCGGTGGACGTGAACGTGCACCCGGCAAAACACGAAGTGCGTTTTCGCGACCCGCGCGCGGTGCATGATTTTGTCCGCCACGCCATCGCCGCCGCCATTGCCGGGGAACGCCCGGCGGCGCCGCCGTCTTCACATTCCAAACCATCACTTGCCCCGTCACCGTCACCGTTATCGGGCCACCGTTATCCGCCGCCGCGGCACCAGCATTCACTGGCAGCCGCGGTGCGGGATTCGCTGAGCGCGTACCGTGACTTGCACGGTGGCGTTGACGGTGTGGACGCCGGCGCCACGATTTGCACCGGCGGCCTGGAGGCGCCGCTGGGTTTTGCCGTCGCGCAACTGCACGGCGTTTACATTCTGGCCCAGGCCGGCGACTCGCTGGTGGTGGTGGACATGCACGCCGCGCACGAGCGCATCACGTACGAAAAACTGAAGCGCGAGTACCAGCAAACCGAAGTGCGCCGCCAGCCGCTGCTCACGCCGGCGCACATCGCGCTCAGCGCGGCGGAGATGGAACTGGCGTTTGCGCATGAAGACATGCTGCGGCGCATGGGTTTTGCCATTGCGCGCGGCGGCGAATTGTCGCTGCTGCTGCGCGAAGTGCCGCAACTGCTGGCCGGCGGTGACGCCGTGCAACTGCTGCGCGACGTGCTGGCCGACATCGCCGCCCACGGCGCATCGGCGCGGGTTGAAGAGGAAGCCAACCGCGTCCTGTCCACCATGGCCTGCCACGGTTCGGTGCGCGCCAACCGCAAACTGGAGAGAGACGAGATGAACGCACTGCTGCGGGCCATGGAGGAAACCGAGCGCGCCGGCCAGTGCAACCACGGCCGCCCGACCTACCGCCGCATTCCGCTGGCCGAGATGGATCGTTGGTTCCTGCGCGGGCGCTGACGGTGGCGGTACTGCTGCTGGCCGGGCCCACGGCCTCGGGCAAGAGTGCGCTGGTGGCGGCGCTGAGTCGGCGGCTGAAGATGGAGGTGGTGAGTGTGGACACGGTGCAGGTCTACCGTGGCATGGACATCGGCAGCGCCAAACCGGATGCCGCCGAGCGCGCCCGGCTGCCGCACCACCTGGTGGACATTCGCGAGCCGCATGAGACCTACTCCGCCGCCGAGTTCCGCGCCGATGCGCTGCGCCTAATTAAAGAGGTGCAGGCGCGCGGCCGCATGCCGGCGCTGGTGGGCGGGGCGATGTTTTACTTCAAGGCGCTGGAGGATGGCCTGGCGAAAATGCCGGGCGCCGACCCTGACGTGCGGCGGGCGATTTTGCGCGAGGCACAGGCCCGGGGCTGGCCGGCAATGCATGAAAAACTGCGCGCCATGGACGCCAAAAGCGCGGCGCGCATTGCCCCCGGCGACCGCCAGCGCATTCAGCGCGCGCTTGAGGTGTGCATCGCCGGCGGCAAACCCATGAGCGCGCTGCTTGAGGGTGAGGGTGAAGGCGGCGGCGCCATGCCGCAGCCGGTGATTCGCCTTATCCTCGCCCCGGCGCGGCGCGCGGTGCTGCACCAAAGGATTGCGCGGCGCTTGGATGCGATGCTGGCCGCCGGGCTGGTGGAGGAAACGCGCCGGCTGCTGGCGCGGCCGGGGGTGAGCGCGGCTTCGCCGGCCATGCGCGCGGTGGGCTACCGCCAGGCGTGCGCGCACCTGGCCGGCGAATTGAGTTACACTGAAATGCGCGACGCCGCCGTTGCCGCCACCCGCCAGTTGGCCAAACGCCAACTCACGTGGCTGCGCCGGGGCCGCGGGCGGGTTTGGATTGACGGCGAAGATGCGAAAAATGCACTTGCGCTGGCCGCCGATTACATTCACAATGCCCGGCCATGAGCCAGCACAAAAACAACATTCAAGACCACTACCTGAACACCCTGCGCCGCGAGAAAATCCCGGTGTCGGTTTACCTGGTCAACGGCGTGATGCTGCAGGGGCGCATCGAATCCTTTGACCAGTTCGTGCTCACCCTGCGCAGCAATGTGAACCAGATGGTCTACAAACACGCCGTGTCCACCATCGTGCCGGGGCGGGCGGTCAAAATGGGAGGCGCCGGCGGCGGCGGCGGCGACTCTGCAGCCACCAGCGGCGGAGACTGAGTCACCGCCTCCGCCGCCGGCTGTGCTATACTATGTCGCCACTGTCACCACCAACCGGACTCAAATCACCAGATGCCGTGGAATGAATCAAACCAGCCGCCCGGCGGGCGGCAAAACGGCGGTCCAGACCGCCAGCCGCCACGGCGCCCGCAGCAGGCGCCGCCCGACTTTGACGAAGTCCTGCGCCTGATCCGCGAGCGCTTCAACGCTTTCCTCGGCGGCGGCGGCAAGGGCGGCAAGCGCAGCGGCGGCACCGGCGGTGGTGGCGGCGGCTTTCCGCCGTGGTTGCGCGGGCGCAGCGTGGTCCTGGTGGCGCTGGTGGCGGCGGCCATCTGGGCCGCCCTCGGCTTCTACACCATCACCGAAGGCAAGCAGGGGGTGGAGTTGCGCTTCGGCAAATTCCACCGTACCACCGAGGCCGGCTGGCACTGGCGGGTGCCGCTGGTGGACAATTTGGAGGAGGTGGATGTGCAGAACATCCGCATCGTTTTCGTCGGCTACCGCGACATTCAGCGCACCGGCCAGAAGCAGCCGGTGCCGGACGAGTCGCTGATGCTGACCCAGGACGAGAACATCATTGATATCCAGTTCGCCGTCCAGTACGACATCAAGGACTCGCGCCACCTGCTGTTCAACGTCACCGAGCCGCCGGACACCGTGGTGCGCCAGGCCACCGAGAGCGCGGTGCGCGAGATTGTCGGGCGCAGCCGCATGGACGACGTGCTGACCACCGACCGCGACCGGGTGGCCAGCGAGGCGCGCCAACTGCTGCAGCAGATGCTGGACCGCTACCAGACCGGCATCAACATCCGCGCCCTGGAGGCGCAGGACGCGCAGCCGCCGGGCGAGGTCAAGGAGGCCTTTGACGACGTGGTCAAAGCGCGCGAGGACAAGGAGCGCGAAATCAACAAAGCCAACGCCTACGCCAACGACGTGCTGCCGCGCGCGCGCGGGGCGGCGGTGCGCATCACTCAGGAGGCCGAGGCCTACCGCGCCCAGACCATCGCCCGCGCCCAGGGTGAGGGCGGCCGCTTTTCGCAGGTGCTGACCGAATACCAGCGTGCGCCGGATGTGACACGCACCCGCCTGTACCTTGAATCTCTGGAGGAGGTGTTCAGCAATGCCAGCAAACTGCTCATCGACCAGGAGGGCGGCAACAACATTCTCTACCTGCCCATCGACCAGTTGGTGCGCAGGCGAAACGCCGATTCGGCCCCGCCAGCCACCGGCGGCGCGGCGGTCGGCGGCGGTGAATACGCGCCGGAGCGTAGCGCCGGGCGCATCGGGCGGAGTCTGCTGCCATGAGCATGCGCATCAAACTGCTGCTGGTTGCCGCCGCCATCGCCCTGGCGCTGGCCTCGCAGAGCTTCTACACGGTGGACGAGCGCGAGAAAGCCATCGTGTTCCAGTTCGGCGAGGTGGTGCGTGACTACGACCTCCCCGGCCTGCACTTTAAGATTCCGTTCATCCAGAATGTGCAGAAGTTCAACGCCCGCGTCCAGACCATGGACGCCGAAGCCGAGCGCTACCTGACCAGCGAGAAGAAAAACCTGGTGGTGGATTCTTTCGTCAAGTGGCGGGTGCGCGATGTGCAGAAATACTTCGTCACCGTCAGCGGCGTGCCTTCGCGGGCGCGCACCCGGCTGGCGCAGCGGGTGAACTCCAGTTTGCGCCAGCAGTTCGGCAACCGCCTGGTCAAGGAAGTGATTTCCGCCGACCGCGCTCTCATCATGGACGATGTCCGCCGCGCGGTGGATGAGGAGGCCTCCGAGATCGGCGTTGAGGTGGTGGATGTCCGCCTGAAGCGGGTGGACCTGGACAAGACCGTCAGCGAGAGCGTGTACCGGCGGATGGAGGCCGAGCGCGACCGCGTGGCCAAGGAATTCCGCGCCGAGGGCGCCGAAAAAGCCGAGGAAATCCAAGCCGACGCCGACCGCCAGGTGAAAATCCTGCTGGCCGACGCCGAGCGCAAGGCGCAACTCATGCGCGGCGAGGGTGACGCCCGGGCGACGGCGATCTTCGCCGAGGCTTTCGGCCGCGACACCGAGTTCTACAAGTTATACCGCTCGCTGAACGCCTACAAACGGGCTTTCGGCGCCAAGGAGGACCTCATCGTCCTTGAGCCGGATTCGGAATTTTTCCGCTATTTCAAGGAACTCGGCGACAGCACCAACTGAACCGCCGCCCCGCCCCGCTGACGGCGGCGGCGACTTTCACTTTCACCCCCGGGCGCCGGCACCGACCCGATGAACACCAAAAACCCATGGCTGCTGCCGGATGGCGTGCGCGACATCCTGCCGGCCGAGGCGTGGACGGTGGAGCGCCTGCGCGCCGCCGCCCTGCGCTGGCTGGGCAGTTGCGGCTACGAACTGGTACGCCCGCCGCTGGTGGAGTTTGTGGACTCGCTGCTCACCGGCAGCGGCGAGGATCTGGACCTGCAGACCTGCAAAGTGGTGGACCACGCCTCCGGCCGCATGATGGGCGTGCGCCCGGACATGACGCCGCAGGTGGCGCGGCTGGATGCGCGGGTACTGGACTTGGATGCGCCGGCGCGGCTGTGCTACGCCGGGCCGGTGCTGCGCGCACAAACCAGCGAGCCCGGCATGGAGCGCGAGTCGCTGCAGTGCGGCGCCGAGTTGTTCGGCAGCGCCGGCCCGCGCGGCGACTGCGAAATCATCCAGGTCATGCTCGGCATGCTGCGCCGGCTGGGGGTGGCCGCGCCGCACCTTGACCTTGGCCATGTGGGCATCTACCGCGGCCTGGCCGCGGCCTGCGGGCTCAGTCTGGAGATGCGCGATGCGCTGTTTGACGCGCTGCAGCGCAAGTCGGCGCCCGACACCGCCGCCCTGCTGGACGCCGCCGGCCTCGAGGCGCGGCAGCGCGAGCGGTTTGCGGCCCTGGCTGAACTGAGCGGCGGCGGCGAGGTGCTGGAGCGCGCCGCCGAACAACTCGGTGACGCCGCACCGCCGGTGCAGCATGCGCTGGCCAACCTGCGCGCGGTGGCGGAGGAAGTCGCCGCGCTGTGCCCCGAAGTACCGCTGCACATCGACCTCGGCGAGTTGCGCGGCTACCGCTACCACACCGGCGTGGTGTTCGCCGTGTTCACCCCCGGCCGCGGCAACGCGCTGGCCCTGGGCGGCCGTTACGACGACATCGGCGCCGCTTTCGGCCGCGCCCGCCCGGCCACCGGCTTCAGCACCGACTTAAGGCAGGTCGCGCAAACCGCCCAGACCGCGCAAACCATCACCGATACCGATGACGCCGATGCCATCACCGCCCCGTGGGACCGCGACCCCGCACTGCGCGACGCCATCGACCGCCTGCGCGACGCCGGCGAGCGGGTGGTGGTGCGCCTGCCGGAAGAGTCGGAAGCCGCGGCTGGCCGCAAACTGGTGCGCGGCGCCGGCGGTGAGTGGCAGGTCACCGGGAACCAAGGCTGATGGCCAAAAACATTGTCGTCATCGGCGCCCAGTGGGGCGACGAGGGCAAGGGCAAACTGGTGGACCTGCTCACCGCCCACTGCGATGCGGTGGCGCGATTTCAGGGCGGCCACAACGCCGGCCACACGCTGGTCACCGGCGGCAGGAAAACCGTCCTGCACCTGGTGCCGTCCGGCATCCTGCGCGAGCATGTGGTGTGCGTGATTGGCAACGGCGTGGCGCTGTCGGTGGACGCGCTGTGCGCCGAGATTGCAATGCTGGAGGCGCAGGGGGTGGCGGTGCGCGAGCGGTTGCGGGTGAGCGGCTGCTGCCCGCTGATTCTGCCGTCGCACGCCGCGCTGGACAAGGCCCGCGAGCGCGCCCTTGGTGGCCGCGCCATCGGCACCACCCACCTTGGCATCGGCCCGGCGTACGAGGACAAGGCGGCGCGGCGCGCGGTGCGCTTTGAGGACACCGCCGATGCCGCCCACTTCTCGGCGGTGCTGGGCGAGCAGGTGAAGTTTCACAACTTTCTCCTCGCCCACTACGGCGCCGGAGCGGTGGACTTTGCGCGCACCCGCGACGAAATTCTGCGCGCCGCCGACGATGCCGCGCCGCTGATGGCCGACTGCGGCGCGTTGCTGGACGCGCTCATCCGCGCCGGCAAGTCGGTGCTGTTTGAAGGCGCGCAGGGCGCCATGCTGGATATTGACCACGGCACCTACCCCTTCGTCACCTCCTCCAACACCACCGCCGCCTGCGCCGCCGCCGGCAGCGGCGTGGGCCCCACCGCCATTGACGGCGTGTTCGGCATCACCAAGGCTTACGCCACCCGCGTCGGCGGCGGCCCGTTTCCCACCGAGTTGCACGATGGCACCGGCCGCCTGCTGGCCGAACGCGGCGCCGAGTTTGGCGCCACCACCGGCCGCCCGCGCCGCTGCGGCTGGCTGGACGCCGCCGCCCTGCGCCGGGCGCGCCAGGTGAACGGCATGACCTCGGCGGGGCTGACCAAGTTGGACGTGCTGGATGCGCTGGACCCGGTGCTGCTGTGCACCGCCTACCGCCGGCGCGGCGAGGTGCTGGATCTGCCGCCGGCCGGGGCCCATGCGCTGGCCGAGTGCGAGCCGGTATTCGAAGAATTGCCCGGCTGGAAAACATCCACCGCCGGCCTCACCGACATCGGCAAACTACCCGCCAACGCGCGGCGCTATGTGGAGCGCGTGGAGGAAGCCGCCGGCCTCAGCATGGACATCATCTCCACCGGCGCCGAGCGCGAACAAACCATCGTCCGCAGAAATCCTTTTCTGGCTTAGAACCGCAGTTCTCCGCTCAGCAGTTTGCGCAGGCTGAGGTCGTTCTCGTCC
>JAPPPZ010000140.1 GCA_028817275.1 Gammaproteobacteria bacterium | reverse complement strand
GCTTCATCGCCCTCGCTGACGCTCGACTCGGCCGGCGCGACGGTGACGGTGATGGGGTCGTTGTCGGTGAGAGTGACCGAGGCGGTGTTGCCGCCGGTGGCGTAAGCAATCGGTCCGCCGCCGACGGTGCGCAGGCCCATCGCGCCGGCGGGTGCGCCGGTGAGGGTTATGGTTCTCGTGGCCTCGTTGAGCGTGTTGTCATGCAGGCGGACGGTGAAGTCCATGGCGGTGTTGGTATTCCGTCTTTCGAAGGTGACCGTTCCGGTCCTACTTATGAGGCTGCTTCCGGGGAAGCGGATGGTGTAGTAGGAACTGTATCTGGGAAGCGAGAATGGCACGATGACATCTGTGGTGCGCACGCCGCCGCTTAATGAGACGCGGAAAGTGACGTCCGCGTTCTCGTTCACTTCGGCATCGCCCTGCCGGGTTATGGTGACGGCTATGGGGTCTGATGCGGCAATGGTGACTTCGGCGGTGCCGCGGCCGGAGGCGATGGTGGCGCCGGTGACGGTGGTTAAGGTGACGGTGAATTTGGATGCGGGTTCGTTTAAGTTGTCGTTGGGAATGGTCGCGCGGATGCTGCCGCTTTTTCTTCCGGCGAAGATGGTGGTGTTCCCGTTGCCGAGAGAGATCAAGGTGTAATCCAAAGAGACGGCGTTGGGCAGGGTGATGTCGTTGGCAATGTTGAATACAAGTGAAAATTCGACGGTGTCGCCTTCTTCGAAAACTTGGCTACCGGCCGGGGCGGTGACGGCGACGGTAAGCGGCGGGGGGTCATCGTTGATAGTGACGTCGAAAGACGCAAGAACGCCTTCCCGATTTGTGAAGGTTTGTAAAACCTCACCGCCTCTACTCAGTCCTTCGACTCTGATAATTCTCAGAGTCAAAGTTTCCGTTCCCTCGATTAAATTGTCTTCATTAATTCGAATGGTCACATGACATCTTGCGCCAAACTGCCGGGAAAGGGTAATGGTGGTGCAGTCGGTGAGTATGGTGTAGTCACTGGTGCTGACACCGACGATGTCGTAGACGATGCGATTCTGCGTAACAATACCGTCCGGGTCATCGGGGTCGCCGCTGCCAATCTGGTCACGGGCGCGAAGGATAAGGGTGATGGAGTCACCTTCATCTTGGGTAGCAGTTTGAGCGGTGAGAATTCGCTCTTGTGGCTGTTGCGCTTCCGCCGTGGACGGCAAAAACGAAGCGACAAAGGCGAAAACGGCGACAGCGAAAACAATGCGAAACAGTGAAAGGGATACGCCAAGAATATCCCCTAACTTATTGAAAAGATTAGATAAACTGGGGGGGGGGGGGGGGGGTGATAAGCCGCCGTGAAACCGCAACCGCAGGACGGGATTTCAGGGGGGAAAAGACTGAAACTTTTAACACGGAATACATTGGCGGCTGACCCTCAGCGAGGGATATTATGCACATATTAAATGCAGTGTCAAAGGGCGGCGTCCTAAGCAAACGCTACCAGGGACAGTAAAAAGTCACGATCCGGCGGCGCGACGCAAGGTATTGGACACCCATCTTTCAACATTGGTTCCTTTAATCTCGGCCGCCGCCTGAGCAGTGGCAAATGCCTCCGGCGAGACCGGAACGCGATGCCTCGGCTTTTGCGGTTTTTTGCCGATGTGATGACAGAGGTCAAGATAATCATCCACCGCCTCATGAAAAGCGGCTTTAATTTCTTTCTCGGTATCACCGTGAAACCCGACGATGTCCTTGACGCCCATGATATGGCCGACCAGAAACCCGTCCTCTTCGCTGTACCGAATCCTGGCGTTGTAGTTCTTGTAGAACAGGACTTTTTTGTAGGTCATGTTTTTCATGGCATTATCCCGTTTCTGCAAAGAAATTCACGGACATCCCGCACTTGATACGGGGCCGCCTCTCTTTTGCGGGTGCGGTCGGTGCATGGTAACAGCATCCTTTCGGATATGAAACCTGACACGCGAGCCGCGCCCCTCAACCATAACAGCCCCCGCTGCAACAAGCAATGCCTCGATATCCCGCCACGCGATATTCCGCGGCACCGGCCGCGCAAATACGGCGCGCAAAGTCCGCCATTGTCGGTTGTTAAGCTGCACCGGCCGCCTCCTCAAACATCCCGCAGCAATTCGTTGATTGCAACCTTGGCGCGGGTTTTGGCGTCTACTTGTTTGACGATGACGGCGCAGTAGAGGCTGTGGCTGCCATCCGCCGCCGGCAGGCTGCCGGAGACGACCACGGCGCCGGGGGGGATTTTGCCGTAGGTGATGTTGCCGCTGGCGCGGTCCAGGATGCGGGTGCTCTGGCCGAGGAAGACGCCCATGGAAACCACCGCGCCCTCGCCGATGATGACGCCCTCCACCACTTCCGAGCGGGCGCCGATGAAGCAGTTGTCCTCAATGATGGTCGGCGAGGACTGCAGCGGCTCCAGGACGCCGCCGATGCCGACGCCGCCGGAGAGGTGGACGTTTTTGCCGATTTGCGCGCAGGAGCCGACGGTGGCCCAGGTGTCCACCATAGTGCCGCTATCGACAAAAGCGCCGATGTTGACGAAACACGGCATCAGCACCACGCCGCCGGCGATGTGGGCGCCGCGCCGCACGGTGGCCGGCGGCACCACGCGGGCGCCGGCGGCGGCGAATTGGGCGGCGTCAAAGTCGGCGTATTTGCCCGGCACTTTGTCGTAGCACCGGGCGTGGCCGGCGCCGCTGACGCTGTTGTCGCGCAGGCGGAACGAGAGCAGCACCGCTTTTTTCAGCCACTGGTTTACCGTCCACCCGCCGGCGGCGTTTTTTTCGGCGACCCGCGCTTTGCCGGAATCCAGCAGGGTGATGGCCTGGTCCACCGCTGCGCGCACTTCGGCCGGGGCGCTGCCGGGGCGCAACTGTTCGCGCTGCTCGTAAGCCTGTTCAATGACGGCGGCGGTGTTTGTGTTCACAGCGCTTCCCCCGGCGGCAGGGTGAGGACTTCGCAGCCGTTTTCGGTGACCAGCACGGTGTGCTCCCACTGCGACGACAGACTGTGGTCGCGGGTGACCACCGTCCAACTGTCCGGCAGCACGCGCGTCTCACAGCGGCCGGCGTTAATCATGGGCTCAATGGTGAACACCATGCCCGGCTCAAGAACAATGCCGGTGTCGGGCCGGCCGTAGTGCAGCACCTGCGGGTCCTCGTGGAAATCGCGGCCGATGCCGTGGCCGCAGTAGTCGCGCACCACCGAGAAGTCGTTGCGCTCGGCGTGGCTCTGGATGCGGTGGCCGATGTCGCCGAGCCGCGCGCCGGGGGCCACCGCCCGGATGCCGTGCGCCATGCATTCGTAACTGACGCGCATCAAACGCTCGGCCAGCACCGGCGGCCGGCCGACGGCGAACATGCGGCTGGTGTCGCCGTGGTAGTCGTCCTTGATGACGGTGATGTCGATGTTCACGATGTCGCCGTTTTTTAATTTGCGCTGGCCGGGGATGCCGTGGCACACCACGTGGTTCACCGAGGTGCAGATGGAGCGCGGGAAGCCTTTGTAATTGAGGGGCGCCGGCACCGCGTCCAGTTGCTCGGTAATGAAGCGGTGGCAGCAGTCGTCCAACTCGCCGGTGGTGACGCCGGCGTGGACTTTGGGCGCGATCATTTCCAGCACCCGCCATGCGGCCTCGCCGGCGGCGCGCATTTTCTCGACCTCGCGCGGGGTTTTAAGCGGAATATTCATTGGCCGGCCGCGCGCAATGTTACACCATCACCGCCGCCCTTGCGCTACAATGGCTTGATGGACTACGTCCGCCTGCATGATGACGCCGCCGAGTCGCGGCTGGTGCGCAACCGGCTGCTTTTTGCGGCGGTGCTGGCGGCGGTGCTGGCGGCATTGCTGGTGGCGCGGGTGGTGTACCTGCAGGTGTCGCAGCACGAATCGTACATGGCGCAGTCGCGCGAGAACCGCATCCGCCTGATCCCGGTGGCGCCGCCGCGCGGTTTAATTTACGACCGCAACGGCGTGCTGCTGGCGCGCAATGTTTCGGTGTTCAATCTGGAGGTGGACCCGGAGCAGGTGCAGGACATGGACGGCCTGCTGCACCGGCTGAGCCAGTTGGTGGAGATTGGCGATGCCGAGGTGAACAACTTCACCCGCACCCTGGGCCGCGCGCGCACCTCCAGCCTGCTGCTGCGCACGCGCCTGAGCCAGGAGGAGTTGGCGCGGTTTTCGGTGAACCGCCACCGCTTTCCCGGCGTGGAAATCCGCACCCGCCTGCAGCGGCTGTACCCCCTCGGCGACCTCACCGCCCATGTGCTCGGCTATGTGGGGCGCATCAGCGCCGATGATCTGGAGCAAATCGACGCCGCCGCCTACCGCGGCGTGGACCACATCGGCAAACTCGGCCTTGAGTCGTGGTATGAGCGCGACCTTCTGGGGCGGCCCGGTTTTGAGCAGGTGGAAACCAACGCCCACGGCCGCATCATCCGCCTGCTGTCGCGCACGCCGCCGGCGCCGGGGCGCAACCTGCGGCTTGGCCTGGACATTGAATTGCAGCGCGTGGCGCTGGATGCATTGGGCGCCGAGCGCGGGGCGGTGGTGGCCATTGAACCGGCCAGCGGCGATGTGCTGGCCATGGCCAGCAGCCCGGCCTACAACGCCAACCGTTTTGTGCGCGGCATCGACAGCGCGTCCTACCAGGTGCTGAGCGAGTCGCCGGACAAACCGCTGCTGAACCGCGCATTGCGCGGAAGATACAGCCCCGGCTCCACCATCAAAAGCGTGGTTGGCCTGGCCCTGCTGGAAGCCGATGCGGCGCAAAAGACGCACTGCCCGGGCTGGTTCTCGCTGCCGGGCAGCAGCCGCCGCTACCGCTGCTGGAAGCGCGAGGGGCATGGCAATGTGGACTTGCACGCCGCCATTGTGCAGTCCTGCGACGTGTATTTTTACCGCGCCGCCAACGCCCTCGGCATTGAGCCCATCGCGCGCGCCTTGCGTTCTTTTGGACTCGGCCGCGCCACCGGCATTGACACCGACGGTGAACTCAGCGGCCTGGTCCCCGACCCGCAATGGAAGCGCGCGGCGGTGAATGAGTCGTGGTTTCCCGGCGAGACCCTGATTACCGCCATCGGCCAGGGCGCCACTTTGGTGACGCCATTGCAGTTGGCGATGCTGACCGCGACCCTGGCCAACCGCGGCGCCGCAATCCGGCCGCGGCTGGTGACGGCGCTTGATGTGAACGCCGACGGTGAGTTCACCGCCGAGGAGGAACGGAAGCCGTTGCGACTGGGCGAGGGCGGCGCCGGCGCCGGTGATGAGGGCGGCCCCATCGGCGGCGCCGATGACTTGCGCGCGGTCATCAGCGCCATGGTGGACGTGGTGCACGGCGAGCGCGGCACCGCGCGCCACATTAAAACCGAGCGCTACACCATCGCCGGCAAAACCGGCACCGCGCAGGTGATTTCCATCGCCCAGGACGAGGAATACGACGCCGAAAAACTGGACAAGCGGTTTCACGACCACGCGCTGTTCATCGCTTTCGCCCCGGCCGAGGCGCCGGCCATCGCGGTCGCCGTCATCGTGGAGAACGGCGGCAGCGGCAGTACCACCGCCGCCCCCATCGCGCGCCGGGTGATGGACCACCACCTGCGCGGTTTGACCGTCGCGGATGCCGGGGCCGCTGCCGGCAACGGTGACTCCGCCGTCACCGCCGTGCAATGAACGTCAGCGGCGTCACCGCCTGGGCGCGCAGTCTGGATTTGCCGCTGCTGGCCGGCATCCTGGCGCTGTGCGGAGTCAGCATGGCGCTGGTGTACAGCGCCAGCGGCCAGGACCCGGCGCTGCTGGCGCGGCAGGGGGCGCGCATCGGGGTGGCGCTGCTGGTGATGCTGGTGATGGCGCGGGTGCCGCCGCGTGCGCTGCACCGCTGGTCGCCGTGGGTGTACGGCGCCGGGCTGGCGCTGCTGGCGCTGGTGCTGCTGGTGGGCATCGCCGGCAAGGGCGCGCAGCGATGGCTGGGGCTGGGGCTGTTGCGCTTCCAGCCGGCCGAGGTGATGAAGATCGCGGTGCCCATGATGGTGGCGTGGATGCTGTCGCAGCGGCCGCTGCCGCCGCATGCCTGGCAACTGCTGCTGACGCTGCTGGTGGTGTTCGTGCCGGCGTGGCTGGTGATTGCGCAACCCGACCTCGGCACCGCCATCCTGATAGCGCTGTCCGGGGTGACGGTGGTGTTCCTCGCCGGCATCCGCTGGCGGTGGATTCTGCTGCTGCTGGCGGTGGTGACGGCGGCGGCGCCCATGCTGTGGTGGTTTGTGCTGCTGGATTACCAGAAGCAGCGCATCGTCACCGCCTTTGACCCGTGGGCCGACCCGCTGGGCACCGGCTACCACATCATCCAGTCCATCATCGCCATCGGCAGCGGCGGGCTGCTGGGCAAGGGCTGGCTGAACGGCAGCCAGTCGCAACTGGAATTTATCCCGGAGCGCAGCACCGATTTTATTTTCGCCGTCCTGGCCGAGGAATTCGGGCTGCTGGGGGTGCTGGGGTTTTTTGCGCTGAGTTTTTTTGTGGTGCTGCGCGGGATGTGGATTGCCTTCGTCGCCCGCGACACCTATTCGCGGCTGCTGGCCGGCTGTTTTTCGCTGACCGTGTTTTTTTATTTCTTTGTGAACGTGGGCATGGTCTCCGGCATCCTGCCGGTGGTGGGCATGCCGCTGCCGCTGGTGAGTTTCGGCGGCAGTTCCATGGTGACGCTGATGCTGGGTTTCGGCATCATCATGAGCATTCAGGCGCACCGCGACCTGCTGCGGCAGAAGTGAGGGTGAGGGTGATGGCGGCGGCGCGGCGTTGTTTGCTCGGCATGCTGTGCGTTGCGGCGTGGAATCCGGCCGCCGCCCTCACCATTGCCGACCACCCGGCGCTGGAAGAATTCGCCGCGCGCATGGAGCGCAAGCACAACTTCACCCGCGCCGAACTGGAGGCGGTGTTCAGCGGCGTCACCCTGCGGCCGGCGGTGCTGGAGGCCATCCGGCGGCCGGCGGAAAGTTTGCCGTGGCACCGCTACCGCAAAATTTTCCTGACCGAGGCCAATGTGGCCGGCGGCGTTAAATTCTGGCGCGCCCACCGCGCCACGTTAGTGCGCATGGAAAAAAAATTCGGCGTGCCGCCGGAAGTGGTGGTGGCGATTATCGGCGTTGAAACGCGCTACGGCGAAAACAAGGGCGCCATTCCGGTGCTGGACTCGCTGGCCACATTGGCCCTGCGCTACCCCAAGCGCGCCGCGTTTTTCACCGCCGAACTGGAGCAGTTTTTGGTGCTGTGCCGCGAGGAAAACTTCACCCCGCATTCGCTGCGCGGCTCCTACGCCGGCGCCATGGGCATCCCGCAATTTATTTCCAGCAGTTACCGCAACTACGCGGTGGACTTCAACGGCGACGGCCGCCGCGACCTCCTCGGCGAGCCGGCCGACGCCATCGGCAGCGTGGGCAACTATTTAAGCCGCCACCGCTGGCGCGCCGGTTTCCCGGTGGCATTGCCGGTGAGCGTCACCCAAGGGGCCGAGCCCGGCGACGGTTTGCAGCCGCAATTAACCGTGGCGCAACTGCGCGGGCGCGGTGTGCAACTGGACGCCGACATTGCGCTGGACCAGCACAAGGCGATGTTAGTGGAACTGGAACTGGAGGACGCCGCCGAGCATTGGATTGGCCTGGAGAATTTTTTTGTGATTACCCGCTACAACCGCAGCAAACTGTACGCCATGGCGGTGCACCGGCTGAGCCGCCGGATTGCAGAACGATGGCACGCGGCACAGTAACCGCCCTCGCCTGCTGTGCGCTGCTGGCCGCCTGCGCCGGTGCGGAGCGCGCGCCGCCGCACTCGCCACCGCCGCCGGACGACAACCCGCGCAAGTTTTACCCCGGCGACGGCTTGCCCGAGGAGGAAGTGGACGTCGCCGCCATCCCCGATGCCGTGCCGGTTGCGGAACCGCGCAGCGCCAACGGCAACCGCCCCTACGCCGCTTTCGGCAAAACCTACGTGCCGCTGAAATCGGCGCGCGGTTTTCGCCAGCGCGGCACCGCATCGTGGTACGGCCGGGGTTTTCACGGCCGCCGCACCGCCAGCGGCGAGCGGTACGACATGTTCGCCATGACCGCCGCCCATCCCACGCTACCGCTGCCGACTTTTGTGCGGGTGAGGAACATCGGCAACGGTTTGTCGGTGGTGGTGAAGGTGAACGACCGCGGGCCGTTTTTGCGCGGGCGGGTGATTGATTTGTCTTTCGCCGCCGCAAAAAAATTGCGCATGGCCGCGGCCGGCACCGCCGAGGTGGAAGTGACCGCGGTGTTTGCCGCCGGGGATGCAATGGAAAAAGAAAACCCGGGCGACGCGGCCGAACCGCAATGGTTTGTCCAGGCCGGCGCCTTCGCCAGCGAGGACAGTGCACTGCAACTTGCACAACACTTGCGCCGCAACGGCGTCCCGGCGGTGGGCGTCACCGGGATCGAAAAAAACGGCGCCAAACTCTACCGCGTCCGTGCCGGGCCCATCCGCGACGGTGAAAATGCAGAGCGGGTGCTGCGGCAGGTTCTTCCTTTGGCCGCGGGGGCGCGGTTGGTTGGGATATGAAAAAGGGGCGGCTGTTATGCCGCCCCGGAGGCTGGGTTTTTTATTGAGGTTTGGATTTGCCGGTCAACAAATCGCTCAGCCTGTGAAGCCGACTCTCCACATGGTTAAGACGACTCTCCACATGGTCAAGCCGGCCCTCCACACGCCCAAGGCGCACCTCCACTTTTATGAGGCGGGCGTCAAAAGTGTCCATGCGCGCGTTAAGGTCGCGGCCCAGGTCACGGTTTGTTTTCCAGACGAAAATAAACAGGCCGACAATCAAGGCGATAATCGTCCATGTATCAGGATTGAACATAATCAAGTCTCCCTGTTGCGTTGTCGTTTAAGGGCGGTGCCCGGTGATGCCCCGGTGGGGGCTGTTGACGGGGAGTATGCCATGCCTGCCCTTGAAAGCAACCCCAAAGTGGCATGATTTTTCCCATGCCGACTTCCGCCCGCCATGCAATGCTTTTTGTGGTAGGATTTGCCGACATCGCCGCGCCGGCAAGAGCAATTCCATGAGCCAAATTCCAAACCGCACTATTTTCACCCGCGACAATCTGGAAGTCATGCGCGGCATGGACAGCGACTCGGTGGACCTGATTTACCTGGACCCGCCGTTTAACAAAAAGAAACAGTTCCAGGCCCCCATCGGCAGCGAGGCCGCCGGCGCGGCGTTCAAGGACTGGTGGGTGATGGACGACATCAAGGAGGAGTGGGTGCTTGAGTTGCGCCTGCACTATCCGCACATTGCCGACTTTATTAAAGTCGCCGGGAGCATGGGCGCGACGAGCAACACGCCTTACCTGCTCTACATGGCGCCGCGCCTTTTAGAAATGCGGCGGGTGCTGAAGCCGGCCGGCAGCATTTACCTGCACTGCGACCCGACCATGAGTCATTACCTGAAAATTCTCATGGACAGAATTTTCGGCGAGAAAAACTTCCGCAATGAAATTGTGTGGTGCTACACGCGCATGGCGGCAAAAGGACAGCGTCAATTTTCACGGGCAACCGACACAATTCTTTGGTATTCCAAAGGCAACGGGTGGACTTTCAATGTCGACGACATTCGTCAACCATATTCACCGAGCAGCAAAGCCCGCGAGGGATACGCCCTGAACAAACTTGGCAGCGGCATTGCCAAGGAAGGAAAAACCGTGTTGAATCCCATCGGAAAATTCCCGGAAAACTGGATAGCAGACATACCTTATTTGCGCGGCAAAGAGCGCACCGGCTACCCGACCCAGAAGCCCATCACCTTGCTCCAGCGCATCATCAAGGCATCCAGCAACAAAAACGATCTGGTGCTGGACCCATTCTGCGGCTGCGCCACTACGTGCGTCGCCGCCGAAATTCTGAACCGCCGCTGGATTGGCATCGACGTGGCGGAACAGTCTTTGAGTTTGACCTGGAAGCGCATCAGCACCATCACCG
>JAPPPZ010000152.1 GCA_028817275.1 Gammaproteobacteria bacterium | reverse complement strand
GGCATGGGCTTTCTCCACGACACCCGGGGCGTTGATGTGGCCGCTTTGCGGCGGTACCGGTTCGGGCAGGTGCAGAAAGAGTTGCAGCAGCGGGATGTTGCGGCGGTGGTTTTGTTTGACCCGGTGAACATTCGCTACGCCACCGATGTCACCAACATGCAGGTGTGGGTGATGCACAACCGCTCGCGCTGCGCCTTTGTGCCGGCCGAGGGCAAGGCGGTGATTTTTGAGTTTCACAACTGCGCCCATCTGTCGGACGGCGTGGAGCAGGTGGGCGAGTTGCGGCCGGCGATTTCCTGGTATTACTTCGGCGCCGGCCCGCGCTCGCCGGAAAAAGCGCGCGAGTGGGCCGCGGCCATCGCCGACCTGGCGCGCCAGTTCGGCGGCGGCAACCGGCGGGTTGCTTTTGATCATGTGGACCCGCTGGGCACCGCCGCGTTGCAGTCCCTGGGAATTGAAATTCACAACGGCCAGGAAGTGATGGAGATGGCGCGCATTCGCAAGGGCGCCGAGGAAATGAAAGCCATGCGCGCGTCCATTGCAACCTGCGAGCGCGCCCTCGCCGAAATGGAACAGGCATTGCGCCCCGGCATCACCGAGAATGAGTTGTGGTCCATTCTGCACCAGGTCAACATCCGCGAGGGCGGCGAGTGGATTGAAACGCGGCTGCTGTCGTCCGGCCCGCGCACTAATCCGTGGTTTCAGGAATGCAGCGACCGCGTGATTGCCGACGGCGACCTGGTCGCGCTGGACACCGACTTAATCGGCCCCTTCGGCTACTGCGCCGACATCTCGCGCACCTGGCACTGCGGCGATTCGAAACCCACCGCCGAGCAGCGCCGCCTGTTCGCCATCGCGCTGGAGCAAATTGAATACAACACCGGCCTGCTGCGCGCCGGCATGACATTCCGCGAGTTCGTCGAGTCCGGCTATGAACTTCCCGACAACTGCAAACCCAACCGCTACTCGGTGGTCGCCCACGGCGTCGGCCTGTGCGACGAATACCCGCACATCGTCTACCCGCAGGACATGAAAAACAGCGGCTACGACGGCGTCATCCACGACGGCATGGTTTTGTGCGTGGAATCCTACGTCGGTGTGCACGGCGGCGGCGAGGGGGTGAAACTGGAGCAGCAGGTGGTGGTGGGCGAGCGCGGCGCCGAGGTTTTGTCCAATTATCCGTGGTGCGGAAAGTTGCGGGGGTGAGGGTTGACCGTGCTATATTGCGGGCAAGAATCATTCGGTACAAACCGACCGTTAAACCTGAAACAGAGGAAACCAAAAAATGAAAACCATTAAATTTGCGGCAACCGCCGCAACCATGGTTGTGCTGGCGGCGTTTGTGTCGCCGGCGGCAATCGCGCAAAGCAAGTTCATCACCATCGGCACCGGCGGGCAAACCGGCGTCTACTACGTGGTCGGCGGCTCCATCTGCCGGCTGGTCAACCGCGGCACCGGCGACCACGGCATCAAGTGCACCCACACCACCGGCGGTTCGGTGGCCAATCTGAACGGCATCCGCGCCGGCGACCTGGACATGGGCGTGGCGCAGTCCGACTGGCAGTACCACGCCTACAACGGCACCGCGCCGGACAAGTTTCCGGACGGCGCGTTCCGCCAATTGCGCGCGGTGTTTTCGGTGCATCCCGAACCGTTCACCGTTGTGGCGCGTACCGACTCCGGCATCCGCAAGTTTGCCGACCTCAAGGGCAAGCGCGTCAACGTCGGCAACCCCGGTTCCGGCCAGCGCGGCACCATGGAGGTGGTGATGGAGAAACTGGGCTGGACCATGGGCGACTTCAAACTGGCCTCGGAATTGAAGTCCGCCGAGCAGTCGCAGGCCCTGTGCGACAACAAAATCGACGCCATCGTGTTCACCGTCGGCCATCCCAACGGCTCCATCAAGGAGGCCACCACCTCCTGCGACGCGCGGCTGGTTGAGGTGGACGGCCGGGTGATTCGCAAACTGGCCCGCGACAACGACTACTACGCCATGACCTCCATCCCCGGCGGCATGTACCGCGGCACCAGAAAAGACACCACCACGTTCGGCGTCGGCGCGACCTTCGTCTCGTCCACCGCCACCGACGCGGATACCGTCTACCAAATCGTGAAGGCGGTGTTCGACAACTTCCGCCGCTTCAAAAAACTGCACCCGGCTTTCGCCAACCTGGAGCCGGAGTTGATGATTAAAAACAACCTCTCGGCGCCGCTGCACGAAGGCGCGGTGCGCTACTACAAAGAGAAAGGCTGGATGTAAAACCGTCGGTGAAGGCGGCGCGCTATTTAAGCGCGCCGCTTTCATCGTTTTACTTAAATCAAAATGGTGAAATGAATGAGTAAAACTGTATTCAAAGGATTTCATCAAGCGGTGGTTTTTGATGTGGAGACCACCGGTCTTGACCCGCGCAAAGATCGCATTGTGTCCATTGCCGCCGTCATGGTGGATTTTAGTGGGCCTGCGACGAAACAATTACGTCGCATTTATCATGTCGTGAACCCCGGCATACCTATTCCCCAAGATGCCTCCCGTATACATGGGATTTATAATCGGCACGTGAAACGGAATTCGCCCTTTAAAGAATTCGCCAAAGAAATTGTTGAATTCTTTGGGGACAGCCCAATCATCGGTTACAATGTTAACTTTGACGTTGGTTTCTTGAATGCCGAGCTCATGCGGGCCGGGGAGAAACCCGTTACCAACCCTAAATACTGTGCCATGTATGGGATGCATCGAATCCTCAATAAAATCGGGAATCCTGTCGAGGGGCTGAACATCGAGAAGGCCGCGAAAATCGTGGGCCTTCGGGCGCGCTCGTCTGAAATTCACAACGCCGATGAAGACGTCAATACAACCATCTTTATTGCGGAGTGGATTTGGAATTACCACAACGATTTTGATTTGTGGTGCTGGAAAAAACCATCCAAGTATTTCTTGGAGACATTGCCGAATTGGGTTTACATCGTGGCAGTGGCGGTTGTAATTTCGTTCTTCGTTTGGTTATTATAAAACCGCCATGGCCGAACCCTCCCCCTCCGCCCGGCAACTGGAAGAAATGGTCGCCGCCGCCGACACCGGCGCGCGGGCCCCGGCCAGTGGCGCGGTGGCGAAGTTTCTGGCGGCCACGGCCATGGCCTGGTCGCTGTTTCAAATCTGGATTGCATCGCCGCTGCCGTTTATTTTCGGCTTCGGCATTTTTAACGACACCGAGGCGCGCTCCATTCACCTGGCTTTCGCCGTGTTCCTCGCCTACCTGGCCTACCCGGCGCTGAAAAAATCACCGCGCAAGCGCATCCCGGCGCAGGACTGGATCATGGCGGCGGCCGGCGCCTTTTGCGCGGCTTATCTTTTTATTTTTTATGTGCAGATTTCCGACCGGCCGAGCAACCCCAACACGCCCGACATCATCGCCGCCATTGTCGGCATGATTTTACTGCTGGAGGCCACCCGCCGCGCCCTCGGCCCGCCGCTGATGGTGGTGGCCATGGTGTTCCTCGCCTACACCTTCGGCGGCCCGCACATGCCGGGCCTGCTGGCCTGGAAAGGCGCGTCTTTCGGCGCCGTCGCCTCGCACCAGTGGGTGTCCACCGAAGGCGTGTTCGGCATTGCCCTCGGCGTGTCCACCAGTTTCGTGTTTTTGTTCGTGTTGTTCGGCTCGCTGCTGGACAAGGCCGGCGCCGGCAACTACTTCATCAAGGTCGCCTTCTCGCTGCTCGGCCACCAGCGCGGCGGCCCGGCCAAGGCGGCGGTGGTGTCGTCGGCCATGACCGGTTTAATTTCCGGCTCGTCCATCGCCAACGTGGTCACCACCGGCACCTTCACCATCCCCATGATGAAGCGCGTCGGTTTCCCCGGCGTCAAGGCCGGCGCGGTGGAGGTCGCCGCCTCCACCAACGGCCAACTGACGCCGCCCATCATGGGCGCCGCCGCGTTTTTGATGGTGGAGTACGTCGGCATCTCGTACGTGGACGTGATCCGCCACGCCGTCCTGCCGGCGGTGATTAGTTACATCGCGCTGGTGTACATCGTGCATCTGGAGGCGCTGAAGGCGAAGATGCAGGGCCTGCCGCGCCGCGCCGAACCGTCGCCGTTGCTGCAAGTGCTGATGCGTTTCCTGCTCGGCTTCATTGTGGTCGCCGTCACCGCTTTCGCCGTCTACTATTTGTTCGGCTGGATTAAACCGCTGGCCGGCGCCGCCGCCGGCTGGATCATCGCCGCCTTAGTGGCGGCGTTTTATGTTGCGCTGGCGCACTCCTGCGCGCGCCATCCCGACCTCAAGGTGGACGATCCCAACGCGCCCCTCACCGAGTTGCCGCCGGTGGGGCCGACGGTCAAGTCGGGGCTGCATTTCCTGCTGCCGGTGGTGGTGCTGGTGTGGTGCCTGATGGTGGAGCGCCTGAGCCCGGCGCTGTCGGCGTTCTGGGCCACCGCATTGATGGTGTTCATTTTGGTCACCCAGCGGCCGCTGTTTGCACTGTTCCGCGGCGCCGCCGCTGCCGACATTAAAACCGCCGCCATGCGCGGCGCCGGTGAACTGCGCGACGGCTTAATCGGCGGCGCGCGCAACATGATCGGCATCGGCGTCGCCACCGCCGCCGCCGGCATCATCGTCGGCGCCGTTTCGCAGACCGGAGTCGGCGGCGTGCTGGCGCAACTGGTGGAGATTTTGTCGCTGGGCAACGTGCTGCTCATGCTTTTGCTGACCGCGTTCCTGAGTCTGGTGCTCGGCATGGGCCTGCCCACCACCGCCAACTACATCGTGGTCTCCAGCCTGCTGGCGCCGGTCATCGTCACCCTCGGCCAGCAGTCCGGACTCATCGTGCCGCTGATTGCGGTGCACCTGTTCGTGTTTTACTTCGGCATTCTCGCCGATGACACGCCGCCGGTGGGCCTCGCCGCTTTCGCCGCCTCGGCCATCTCCCGCGCCGACCCCATCCGCACCGGCATTCAGGGCTTCACCTACGACATCCGCACCGCCATTCTGCCGTTCCTGTTCATCTTCAACACCGACCTGCTGTTGATCGACGTCAACTGGTTTGAAGGCGTCGCCGTGTTCGTTGTCGCCACCGTCGCCATGTTAGTGTTCGCATCCGCCACCCAGGGATTTCTGCTGGTTAAAAACCGCGTGGTGGAAACGCTGCTGCTGCTGCTGGTGGCGTTCACCCTGTTCCGTCCCGGCTTCTGGATGGACCTGGTGGCGCCGCCGCTGGTGCCGGCGCCGCCGCAGTCGCTGGTGCAGGTGGCGGACGGCCTGGCCGCCGGCGACCTGCTGCGCCTGCGGGTGGACGGCTTTGACGACGTCGGCGCGCCGCGCTCTTTCATCGCCGTCCTGCCCCTCGGCGAAGGCGGTGACGGCGCCGCCAGACTGCAGGGCGCCGGCCTTGAAACGGTCACCGCCGATGGCAAGGTGGTGGTGGACAGCGTCGCCTTTGACAGCGCGGCGCAGGAGGCCGGGCTGGACTTCGACCAGGTGGTCACCGAAATCATGTTCCCCGCCGCGCAGCCGCCGAAGCAACTGATGTTCATCCCGGCGCTGCTGGTGTTGTGCGGCATCATTTTTCTGCAGCGCCGCCGCCGCGCGCCGGAGGTGTGACCATGTTCCGCAAAATTCTTTTTCCGCTGGATGTGCAGGAGCCGGAATTCGCCCGCGCCGCTTTCGCCGAGGCGCTGCGCCTGGCCGAGGTTGAGGGCGCCGAGTTGCACCTGCTGACGGTGATTCCCGGCTACGGCCTGCCCATGGTGGCCGACTTTTTTCCCGATGACGCCGGCCCCCGCGCGCGCAGCGAGTGCGAAAGACTGGCCGCAAAGTTTGTCGCCGACAACGCCGCCGGCAAAACCGTCACCATCACCGTCGCCGAAGGCCGCCCCTACGAGGAAATCGTCGGCCACGCCGAAAAAATCAACGCCGACTTAATCCTGATGCCCAGCCACAACCGCCAGGGCCTGCACGGCGTCCTCCTCGGCTCCTGCGCCGACAACGTCTCCCGCCACGCCTCCTGCTCGGTGCTGGTGGTGAGGGGCGGTGGAAAATGAGGCGCGATGAAAAACACCGTAGTGCAGGGTGACGCTCTGGATATTCTCCCCGCGCTTCCGGCGGGCGGTTACCAGGCTGTGATTGCGGATCCTCCGTATTGCAATGTGCTCGCCGAAGACTGGGACCGGCAGTGGCCGACGGTGGAGGAGTATCTGCGGTGGACCTGCCGGTGGGTTGCGCTTTGCATGCGGGCGCTCAGGGAGGATGGTTTGCTGTTTTGCTTCGGGCAACTGGGCAAAAGGGAGCATGTGTTTTTGCATGTCCAGTCGGAGTTATGCAAAGACTGGGCGTTTCACGACCTGGTTATCTGGGACCGCGCGGTGGGTTATGACCGCCGCGACAGTTTTTCCCCGGCGTACGAGATGGTTTTGGTTCTGCGCAAGGGAAAAAACCCGAAATTTTACAAGGAGGCGGTGCGCGAACCGTACGACAAGGCGGTCATTGCAAATTATGCGAGGGATAAAAGATACAAGAACAAGGCCGCCCGCCTGGAGCATTTAATGCGTGGAAAATTTTCCACCAACATTCTGCGCGTCCCCAGTTTGAAAGGCTCGGCGAAGGAAAAAGCCGGGCATCCCTGCCAGAAACCGGTGGCGCTCGTGGAAAAGTTGGTGCTGTGTTCCACCCGGCCCGGCGATATGATTCTGGATCCGTTTCTCGGCTCCGGAACCACCGCGGTGGCGGCGGAAATGCACGGCCGTTTGTGGACCGGAATTGAAATTAACCGTTCCTACATTGAAATCGCCGAGCATCGGGTTGCCGAAACATCGGGTTCAATGCAGGCGGCAGTGTGATGGTTTTGATTCCCGGCCATCGTCGGTGACGGCGCCGCGCTATCCCGCCGGGCCATGACCAGAAGGCAAACCACGCTGTTTTATTTTCTCGCCCTCGCCGTGGGCGTGGCGGTGGGCGTGGCGGTGGCCGGATTTGTGCGCGCCATTGGCCTGGTGCAGTGGCTCGGTTTCGGCTCGTCCAACGTGGAGGCGCTGCCGACAGTGGCGGCGGCGCTGCCGTGGTGGCTGGTGGTGCTGGTGCCGGCGGCGGGCGGGCTGGCGGTGGGGTTGCTGGTGCACTTCTGTATGCCGCAGCGGCGCAACCACGGTGTCGCCGATGTGATGGAGGCGGTGGTCTACCGCGACGGCCGCATGGACGGCCGTGCCGGGCTCGGCGCCGCGCTGTCGGCGGCGGTGTCGCTGGGTTGCGGCGCCTCGGTGGGGCGCGAGGGGCCGGCGGTGCACATCGGCGCCAGCCTCAGCGCATGGACCGCGCGGCGGCTTAAGTTGACCCGGCAGATGTCACTGACGCTGCTCGGCTGCGGAGCGGCGGCGGCGGTGGCGGCGTCATTTAATGCGCCCCTGGCCGGCGTGCTGTTCGCCATGGAAGTGGTGGTCGGGCAGTATGTGCTGCGCGTGTTCATGCCGGTAGTGGTGGCCTCGGTGGCGGCGACGCTGACCGCGCGCGAGTTGTCCGGCGAGGCGCTGCTGCAGTTGCCGTCGCAGATGAGTTTGTCGCTGGGCGACGTGCCGGGCTTTGTCGCCCTCGGCCTGGTGTGCGGCGCGCTGGCGCTGGCATTGGTGCATGGCAGCGGCGTGGTGCAGCGCTGGGCGGAGGTGATGGTGAAGCCGGCGTGGTTGCGGCCGGCGGCGGCCGGCGTGGTGGTGGGCGCCATCGCGCTGTGGCAGCCGTGGGTGCTCGGCGTCGGCTACCAGGCCACCAACCTGACGTTGAACATGCACGAGTTGACGCCGCTGTCGCTGGTCGCCGCCATCCTGGCCGCCAAGTTGGCCGCCACCGTGGTGTCCCTCGGCGGCGGCTTCGGCGGCGGCGTGTTCAGCCCGTCGCTGGTGCTCGGCTCCCTGGCCGGCGGCGCGCTGGCGCTGGTGTTCACCGCCGCTTTCCCCGCTGTCGCCCCGGACTCCGGGGTCTTCGCCCTGGCCGGCATGACCGGCGTGGCCGCCGCCGTCCTCGGCGCGCCGATCTCCACCATCGTCATCGTCTTTGAACTCACCGCCGACCTCGGCCTCACCGTCGCCGTGATGATAACCGCCACCGTCGCCGTCTCCGCCACCCACAAACTGGTGCCGGGCGGCTCCTTCTTCACCTGGCAGGCCCGGCAGCGGGGGGTTAAGTTGGGGGAGGGGTGAGGGTATTGTGGCTTTCGCCGGGTAACCAGGCATGCATGACAGTGTTGTTTTAGGTTTGCACGGTTTCTCCAGTCACAGTGAGCGCGAGATGCATGACGCCGGCATTTGCATTGTGCGGAATGGGGAGGTGGTTGCGGCGATGGACGAAGAACGCCTGACGCGGAGAAAGCGCGATGGGAGTTTTCCGCTCATGGCCCTGGCGTCCGGGTTGGCAATCGCCGGGCTGCGGCCTTCCGACATCACCGATGTCGCGTTTGTTGACAGAAGGACGCCGTGGCAGGCGCTGCATGTTTGGAAATACGCGGCATCCGCTTTCTTTCGCACCGGCGCAAACCCATGCCGTTACCTGGCGTTCTGGACGCGGCGGATGCTGGATTACCGGCGACTTCCCCCGGCGGGTACATTTCCCGGCAGGGTGCGTTTTTATGAGCACCATTTGTGCCACGCTGCGTCGGCGTATTATCCCGGGCCGTGGCCGGAAGCGACCATCGTCTCGCTGGACGGCATGGGCGATTTCAGCGTAGGGGGCATGACGGCCCGCGGCAGCGGAGGGGATATTCGCATCCTGTGCCGCTGCAACGGTTATTTTTCGCCGGGGCATTTTTACATGATTCTCACCCAGTATCTGGGCTTCACCCCCGGGCGCCACGAAGGGAAAGTGACCGGCCTTGCCGCGCATGGCAATCCGGCGAAAGCGTACCGCGCCATGCGGCGGGTGATACGGTACAGAAAAGGAAAACTGGATTTTTCCACGCCGCTGGTCGCCGAGGAATTCTTTAATGTCATTCGCGGCGGGCGAGCGGAGCGGCGCTCGCAACAAAATGCGGGGCTGAGAAAATTCAGGAAATTGTGGGCACCGTTTTCACCGGAGGATATCGCCGCGGCCGGGCAGGCGCGGTTTGAGGATGTCATCTGTGATTATGTTCGCGATGCGGTGGCGCTTGCGGGCCGCCGAAATTTGGTTGTGGCGGGCGGTTGTTTTGCCAATGTTCGCTTGAACCAGAAAATCATGGAACTGCCGGAGGTTAACGGTGTTTATGTCCATCCGAACATGGGCGACGGCGGATTGTCGGCCGGCGCGGCCCTGCTTCACCATCACAAAAACGCCGCGCGCCGCGGATATGCGCAAAAACCGTGGCCGGATGTCTATCTCGGTCCCGCCTATTCCATGGCGGAAATTGAGGCGGCGCTTCGGGCCGGCGGGGTCGCGTTTGAGAAGATAAGGCCGGCGGATGTTGCCGGCGCCGCCGCAAAAAATCTGGCATCGGGAAAAATCGTGGCTTGGTTTCATGGGCGGATGGAATATGGCCCCCGGGCCCTCGGCAACCGGTCAATTTTAGCCGCGGCGGACAATCCGGGCATGCCCGGGCGCCTGAACAGCCGCCTCGGGCGCACGGATTTCATGCCCTTTGCGCCGGTGATTCTGGATGAGCATGCCGGCGGCTGGCTTGACGGCTGGGAGCGGAATCATACCGCCAGCCGCTTTATGACCGTCACCTACAATATCAACCCCCGCAAGCGGGCTTTAATCCCGGCGGTGGTACATGTGGACGGCACGGCCAGGCCGCAGGTTCTCACAAAACAATGCAATCCCTTGCTGCATCAGGTGATTACGCGTTACTATCAACTTACCGGCATCCCGCTTCTCATCAATACGAGTTTTAATATGCACGAGGAGCCAATTGTCTGCTCCCCGGCGGACGCAATCGAGTCTTTCAAGCGGGGGGCGGCGGATTTGCTGTTCATCGGGCGGTTTGCGGTTGCTTCCTGAATCGTTAAAATTCGCGCGCGTCTTTCCCCGAAAACACTCAGCAACAAGTCTGAACATGACAAAAATTCTCATCACCGGAGC
>JAPPPZ010000086.1 GCA_028817275.1 Gammaproteobacteria bacterium | reverse complement strand
ATTATAAACAACCTCACCCACCTGCCCGAAAAGCAGTGGCGGCGAATGAACCTCGCCGGTTGTCCCTTTCTGGATTACCGGTTTCTCGCCGCGCTGGAGGCCAGTGGTTGCGCAGGCGCCGGGCGCGGGTGGCAGGCGCAGCATTTGGCGCTGTTTGAGGGTGAGGATCTGGCCGGGGCGATGCCGCTTTATCTTAAGAGTCATTCGGCGGGCGAATTTGTTTTTGACTGGGCCTGGGCCGACGCGTACGAGCGCAACGGTTTTTCCTACTATCCAAAACTGGTGTGCGCGGTGCCGTTCACGCCGGTGGCCGGGCCGCGGCTGCTCAGCGCGGCGGGCGCGCGCCACGAAATCATCGCCGCGCAATTAATTGAGGCCGCCCTCGGCCATGCGCGCAAACTCGGCGTCTCGTCGCTGCATTTTTTATTTCCCAACGAAAGTGACGCGCGGCTCCTCGGCTCCCATTCCGGCATGATGGAACGGCGCGATGTGCAATTTCACTGGCACAACAATGGCTACCGTTCCTTCATCGACTACCTCGGCGCCATGTCCGCCGACAAGCGCAAAAAAATTAAACGCGAGCGCCGCCGGGTCGCCGAGCAGGGCGTGCGCGTGGACATGCTGCCGGGCGATGCACTTGGCGAGCGCGACTGGAACCGGTTCTACGATTTCTACCGCATCACCCATGCCGCGCACAGTTCATTCCACCATCTCAACCGCGCATTCTTCCACGCCGTGGGTGAAAGCATGGCGTCGCACATCGTCATGGCCATGGCGCGGCGGGGCGGCGAGGTTGTCGCCGGCGCCCTGTTCTTTCTCGGTGACGGCGCGCTTTACGGACGCTACTGGGGCGCGGCGGCGCGCATTGCCGACCTGCATTTTGAAACCTGCTACTACCGTCCCATTGAGTGGTGCATTGAGAACAACACCGCGCGTTTTGAGGCCGGCGCCCAGGGCGGGCATAAATTGCAGCGCGGCCTGATGCCGGTGACCACGCGCTCGGTCCATTGGCTCAGCCATCCGCTGTTCAGCGCCGCGGTCGGGGAATTTTTAGCCGGCGAAAAGCGCGGCATGGGCAAATACAAGGCGGCGCTGGAAGCGCATTCACCGTTCCGCAATGTCTGAGCCCGCGCCGTTCCCGCCGGTGACTCGCGCGTCCCGGGAAGGCCTGCTGGCGGTGGGCGGCGACCTCGGCAGCGCGCGTTTGCTGGCGGCTTACCGCAGCGGAATTTTTCCCTGGTTCGGCCCCGGCGAGCCGGTGATGTGGTGGGCGCCCGACCCGCGCATGGTTTTGTTCCCGGACCGCGTTCACATCTCGCGCAGTTTGCACAAACTTTTGCGCAAAAAACTTTTGCGCGTCACCGTCAACCGTGACTTCCACTCGGTGATTGCCGCCTGCGCCGCGCCGAGGCGCAAGCACGGTGACGGCGGCACCTGGATTACGCCGGCGATGCAGCGCGCCTACCGCCGCCTGCACCGCCAGGGTTTTGCGCACTCGGTGGAAGTGTGGCGCGGCGGTGTTTTGGCCGGGGGTTTGTACGGCGTTGCAATTGGCCGCGCGTTTTTTGGTGAGAGCATGTTCAGCAGTGGCGGCGGCGAATCCAAAGTCGCGCTGGTGCATCTTGCGCGGCAACTGGCGGCGTGGGATTTTGATTTCATTGATTGCCAGTTGCCATCAGCGCACTTGGCGAGCATGGGCGCGCGTGAAATTGCGCGCGAAGAATTCATGCGCCGACTCGCACTTGCGGTACGGCTGCCGGCGGCGGTGTGGCCGAAACCGTCACCCGGTGAATCGTCGGCCGAGGTTTAAGAATCATGCCCGAACTTCCGGAAGTGGAAACCGTGCGCCGTGGAATCGCGCCGCACATCACCGGTAAAAAAATCACCGGCCTCACCGTCCGCAACCACCGCCTGCGCCGCCCGGTGTGGAGCGGACTCGCGCGCGCGCTCAGCGGCCGGCGGGTGCAAGAGGTAGGGCGGCGGGCAAAATATTTGCTGCTGACGGTGGACGGCGGCTGCCTGCTGGTGCACCTCGGCATGTCCGGCAGTTTGCGCGTCCTCACCCGCGCCCGGCCGCCCGGCGCGCATGACCATGTGGATTTTTTGTTCGGCGGCAGGCTTTGTTTGCGCTTTTGCGACCCGCGCCGGTTCGGCTGCATGGTGTGGACCGCGCGCGACCCGCTGCGCCATCCGCTGCTGCGCGACGCCGGGCCGGAGCCGTTGGGCGACGGCTTCAGCGGCGCCACTCTGTTTCGCAAGTCGCGCGGCCGCAGCGGTGCGGTGAAAAGTTTTGTCATGGACGGCCGGGTGGTGGCCGGCGTGGGCAACATCTACGCCAGTGAGGCCCTGTTCCGCGCCGGCATCCACCCGCTGCGCCCGGCCGGCCGCATTGGCAAAGCACGATACGACAAACTCGCCTTTGATATTAAAACCGTCCTCGCCGAGGCCATCACCGCCGGCGGCACCACCCTGCGCGACTTCGTCAACTCCGCCGGCGACCGCGGTTACTTCACCCCCCGCCTGCAAGTCTACGACCGCGCCGGCCTGCCCTGCCCCCGCTGCTCCCGCCCCCTCCGCCGCACGGTGTCGGGGCAGCGGTCGACTTTTTACTGCGGGGGGTGCCAGCGGTGAAAAAACCGCCTACCCTGCGCGCTCGCCTATTGCTGCGCGAGATAGGCCTCCGGGTCTATCCACTTCCTGACGGTTTTTTCGCTGCCGTCGGCAAAACTGACATGCGCAGTGACGGGAAAACTGCGCCACACATTCACCAGCACATCCGTCCCCGCGATGTCGCCGGCCTCTTCGGGGAAAAAATACTCCTTGGGAAATTCCCAGTGCGCTTCTTTCACCGGCGCTTCGCCGCCGTCCGCCAGGACCGACAACTTCACTTGGAAGAACGGATAAATCAACCCCAGTTCAGCGAAGAATTTCTTCCAGCCGGTATGCGTTTTCACCACTTCAAAGTCGATGCTTTCTGCATTCGACTCCTGCGCGGCATCGGAAAGAACCGAGGAGTAAATCAAAAAACGCCCCTGCTTCACCGCCACCTGTTCGCCGTCCGCCAACGCCGCCTGCGCCAACCAGACGGCGGCCAGCAAAAAAGCGGTTTTTTGCATAATGCGCATGACTATCCCGGTGTCAGCATCGACAGAACGATTTGGCCGTAGAGCAACACGACGACCGGCAAAGTTGCCGCGCCGACATTGACAAATGTATAACAATACGAGTGAAACCGCGGTGTGTTTTCCGGGCGCGCCTTCCCTGATGGCATGCCGGTGTTCCAGCACAAACAAAAGCAGCGCCAGAAAAGCGTGCAACACGCAAAGCCCAACCGGCGTGAACAAAGCGGATTCATCGGCGGGCGAAGCAAACAGCAAAAAGACGATGATGCTGACAAGACTGCAAGTCGCCGCCACTTTGGCCGTAAAATGGCTGGCAAAAGCCGCCGGTAACGGAGTATCCATGCGTTCAATGTATGCTTGCGCCAACCGCCCGTCAAGCC
This sequence comes from Gammaproteobacteria bacterium, assembly GCA_028817275.1. Classification (GTDB taxonomy): domain Bacteria; phylum Pseudomonadota; class Gammaproteobacteria; order Arenicellales; family Spongiicolonaceae; genus Spongiicolonus; species Spongiicolonus versatilis. Next base: position 6,576 of record JAPPPZ010000086.1, on the reverse strand, counting down.
CCTTTGCGCAACGGGCGACCGCGGTTACTTCACCCCCCGCCTGCAAGTCTACGACCGCGCCGGCCTGCCCTGCCCCCGCTGCTCCCGCCCCCTCCGCCGCACGGTGTCGGGGCAGCGGTCGACTTTTTACTGCGGGGGGTGCCAGCGGTGAGGGGGGCCGCCGAGCAGGCAACGGTGAGGGCGGCAGTGATTGCCGCCCTCACCCCTTAATTTTACAAGCCGCTGCTTTTCAATTTCTCGAGGCACTCTTTCTTTTGAGTGATTTCCAATTTCCGGCATTCTTGGCGTTTTAGTTGGGCTTCGTATTTTCCCTTTAACGATTGAGCCACAAATTGCGCCTCGTATATTAGCCCGGGCCAGTCGGGTTTCTCCTTAAAACACACAATAACTTTTCTGGCCTGCGGCTTTGAAATAGCGTAGGTATCACCGCCGTAAGTTGTTGTGTAGGAACTGCCAAAGCCGGTATGCGTTGTGTATGACCGAGCGGGAGTTGTATGCAGTGTGGTTTTACTGATACTTTGGTCGTCATCAACAACGAAGTATTTAAAACCCTTTTCCAAAGTTAATTCCGCCGAGCGAAGCAGGGCGAAATCCGATGCTCTTTCAGAGGAAGTGTATCCGTTACCCCGAAAGCGCACTTCAAAAACGTTTTCCGCCAACTGCGTTTCAGAGAAGCCGCCGGTGAATCCTCTTTGTTGGTAAGGCGTGGCACACCCTGCGACAGTAATGACCGCAAAAAAAGCAACCACCATAATTTTTAATACTTTCATGATTTGTCTCCGATGTCTGTGAGTTACCGATGCCGAAGCGCCGGGCGGACGCAAAACCACACATAGCGTGACTCCCCCGAGACAGGGTAATTAATCCTGCCCTTTGCCGGGTGTTGTATTGGGCAGGCCACTCGGCTATGCCGGAGGCCATGCGTGGTTTTGCGATGAGGGGAATATAGGGGGTTTTCCGGCGGCCGACAACTCCAGCCGGGACTCCCGGGAATGGCGGGTGCAACTTTGGAAACGGTGGTTTGGAGTGCGGGAACGGTGGTTGCAGGGGCTGGAATGGTGGTAGCGAAGGCGGAAGCGGCTTGACCGGGGGCGGGGGCGGGGGTAAGGTGAGGGTTAAACGGTGCACAAGGCGATGACAACCCACAAACGAATCCGCAAATTCAACACCCGCGACACTTATCCGGGGGCGGGGATGGACAATGATCTGTGCCAGGCGGTGCGGGCGGGGAATTTGGTGTTTTTGCGCGGGCAGGTGGGGTCGGATTTTGACGGCAATGTGGTGGGCGGGGCGGACCCGGCGGCGCAAACCGAGCAGGCCATGCGCAATGTGAAGCAACTGCTGGAGGAGGCGGGGTCGCGCCTTGAGGAGATTTGCAAAATCACCGTGTACATCACCGACCGGGCGTACCGGGGGCCGGTTTACCAGGTGCTGGGCAAGTGGCTGGCCGGGGTTTATCCGGCGTCCACCGGGCTTATCGTGGACGGGCTGGCGCGGCCGGAGTGGCTGGTGGAAATTGACGTGACAGCGGTGATTGCGGAGTAACCATGATTCGCAACGGCGACGACTACCGGGAATCCATCCGCGACGGGCGGGAGGTTTGGATCGGCGGCGAGCGGGTGAAGGACGTGACCGTGCATCCGGCGTTTAAGCCGGTGGTGGATCTGCGCGCGCGGTTGTATGACATGGCCCATGCGGATGCGACGCGGGAGGTGATGAGTTATGTGGACGAGGACGGCGAGCGCAATGCGGTGCCGTTGAAACTGCCCCTCACCGCCGAGGACTGGCACGCCAAGCGGCGGGCGGTGGAGGCGATGATGGACGAGGCCGGCGGGGTGGTGACGCGGGTGGGCGATGAGACGGTGGGCGAGATGTGGTCGCTCTACGACGGCAGCGAGGTGCTGGCGGAAATTGACCCGCGCTTTGCCGAGAATATTGAACGGCATATCGGGCGGGTTTTGCGCGAGGATTTGTTTCATGTGTCGGCCAACACCGACCCCAAGGGCGACCGCTCCAAACTGCCGCAGGACCAGGATCCGGACATGCTTTTGCACGTGGTGCGGGAGACCGACGCCGGAATCGTGGTGCGCGGGGCTAAATACGAGACAGCGGCGGCGTATGCCAACCAGGCTTTTGTCAAGCCGACCATCGCCAACTGGGGCAGCGATGAGTTGTCGGATTATGCGGTGGGATTTATCGCGCCCATGAACGCGAAGGGAATGAAGCACATCTGCCGCAGCGGTTTTGCCGGGCGCGGGGCCGAGGATTATCCGCTGGCGTGCAAGTTTGACGAGGTGGACACGCTGATTATTTTTGACGATGTGCTGGTGCCGTGGGAGGATGTTTTGTTCTACCGCCACACGCGGGCGGCGGCTTTTATTCGCAGCACTTTGCACCGGTACAGCGCGTTCCCGTACGTGCACCGCATTTTGCGCATGGCGGATTTAATGATCGGCGCGGCGATGTTTAATGCGCGGCAGACCGGTTTGGACAAGCAGCCGGCGGTGCAGGAAAAACTCGCGCAACTGGCCTGCTACCGCGAGGGCATCAACGCGCACCTGACCGCGGCCATTGCCGACGGCGAGCGCAGCCCGCGCGGTTTGCTCATGCCCAACCAGTCGCTGCTGTACACCGGGCGGGTGCTGGCTTGCACGCAGTTGCCGGCGATGATGCACCTGACGCGGGAATTGTGCGGCGGGCAAATTTGCGTGACGCCGGACAGCGCATCGTTCCGCCATCCGGATTTGCAACCGTGGCTGCACAAGTTTTACACCATCAACGAGCGGTGGGACGCCGACGACCGCCGCAAGTTGCTGGCCTTTGCGCGCGACCTGGTGAACTCGGATTACGCCGGGCACCGGCTGACTTTCAAGTTGTTTGCGCAGTCGCCGCCGTTTGCGCATCTGGCGGCGGTGTACCGCAACTTCAATTTTGACGGCGCATTGCGCGCGGTGAAAAAGAGCGCCGGCCTGTCGGACAAGGTGATGGCCGAAAAGCCGCGCGCCTGAGCGCAGCCCGTGAGCGACAACCCCTACCAGATTCTGCTGACGCCGCTGCGCATCGGCCCCAAAACCACGCGCAACCGTTTTTACCAGGTGCCGCACTGCAACGGCATGGGCTACCGCGACCCGCGCGCGCTGGCCAAAATGCGCGAGGTCAAAGCCGAGGGCGGCTGGGGCGTGGTGTGCACCGAGGAGGTGGAGATTCACCCCACCTCGGACATCACCCCCTACATTGAATTGCGCCTGTGGGACGACCGCGACATTCCGGTTTTAGCCGGCATCGCCGAGGCCATCCACCGCCACGGCGCGCTGGCCGGCATTGAGTTGGCGCACAACGGCATTGACGCGCCGAATAACTTCACCCGCGAAGTCCCGCTGGCGCCGTCGGCGCTGCCGGTGGCGACCTTCACCTGCCAGCCGCTGCAGGCGCGGGCGATGAGCAAAAAGGACATCCGCGATTTGCGCAAGTGGCACCGCGGCGCCGTGGTGCGCGCGGAACAAGCCGGGTTTGATTTGATTTATGTGTACGCCGCGCACAGTTTAAGTATTTTTCAGCATTTCCTGTCGCGGCAGTTTAACCAGCGCAACGATGAATACGGCGGCACGCTGGAAAACCGCGCCCGCCTGTTGCGCGAGGTGCTGGAGGAGACGCAGGAAACGGTCGCCGGCCGTTGCGCGGTGCCGTGCCGCATTTCGCTGGATGAGTTGCGCGGCGGTGATGGTTTGGAAAAAGCCGAGATGGAGGACGTCATCGGGATGCTCGCCGAGTTGCCGGATTTGTGGGATGTGACTTTGTCGTCGTGGGAAAACGATTCCATGTCGTCGCGCTTCGCCGAGGAAGGCCATGAGGAAAAATATTTTGCCGGGATTAAAAAACTCACCACCAAACCGGTGGTCGGCGTCGGGCGGTACACCTCGGTGGACCGCATGGCGTCGCTGGTCCGAAAAAACGTGCTGGATTTAATCGGCGCCGCGCGGCCGTCCATCGCCGATCCGTTTCTGCCGAAAAAAGTCGCGGAAGGCCGGCTGGAAGACATCCGCGAGTGCATCGGCTGCAACATCTGCGTCAGCGGCGACTTCACCATGTCGCCCATTCGCTGCACCCAGAACCCGGCCATGGGCGAGGAGTGGCGGCGGTCGTGGCACCCGGAGCGCGTCCGCCCACTCAGCGGAGCCGGCGGCGGCAGTTTTTTAATTGTGGGCGGCGGCCCGGCCGGCATGGAGGCGGCGCACATTCTCGGCAAGCGCGGGGCGCGGGTGGCGCTTGCCGAAGCCGGCGGTGAACTCGGCGGCCGCGTGCTGCGCGAGAGCAAACTGCCCGGCCTCGCCGCCTGGATTCGCGTGCGCGACTACCGCGCGATGCAGTTTCACCGTTTGCCCAACGTGGACGTGCACTTAAACAGCGCGCTCACCGCCGAACACATTCTGGAATTCGGCGCCGCCCACGTGTGCATCGCCACCGGCGCCCATTGGCGCAACGACGGTGTCGGCCGCCAGCGCACCAGCCCGCTGCCCATCGCCGATGCCGGGCGGGTGTTCACCCCGGACGACCTGATGGCCGGCCGCGCGCCCGGCGGCGAGGTTCTGGTGTGGGACGACGACCATTACTACATGGCATCGGTTTTGGCCGAGCAGTTGGCCGCCGCCGGCTGCAGTGTCACCTACGCAACCCCGGCCACCGAAGCCGCCACATGGACCCGCGCCACCATGGAACAGGCCTTCATCCAGCGGCGCCTGCTGGAGGCCGGCATTTCCGTGCTCACGGCGGCCAATCTGGAGGCTGTCACCAAAGGCGGCGCCACCCTGTCCTGCATTTACACCGGCCGCACCACCGACCGCGCCGCCGATGCGGTGGTTCTGGTCACCGCCCGCAAGCCCAGTGACCAACTCATCCGCGACCTGGCCGCCCGTGGCGCCGATGTGCAAGCCGCCGGCATCAAAACCATCACCGCCATCGCCGACGCCCTCGCCCCCGCCACCATCGCCCACGCCACCCACGCCGGCCGCAAATACGCCGAAGAAATCGACGCCCGCCCGGCGGAACTGCGGCGGGAAATTGTGGAGGTTTAGAAGCGAAACTCGCCGCTGAGCAAGTCGGCGGTGTTGAGGCCGCTGGCGGCGGTGAGGTTCAGGCCGAGGTTCAACCGCCCGGTGGTTTTGCGGGCGGTCAGGGTGAGGTTCTCCTCATCGGGACCAGCACCCTGGGCGTGCTTGCGGCCGGCCAGGCGCAGGTGGGCATCGCCGTTCTGCCACTCCACCCCGCCGCCGTAATCGGCGGCATTGCCATCATCGCCATCACCGCTGTCGCGGCGCAAGTTCACAGTCACAAACGGCCGCCAATCGCCAAACCGCTTGCCAACCTCAGCACCGCCGGTGAGGCGCAGGGCGGAAGCGGTGAGTTTCGGCAACAAGCGGTCATGGCTGGAGTTGCCCGAGACGTCCGCCAGAGTTGCGCCGGCAATCTCCGCCCGCGACCAGTGGGCGGCGGCAGTGAAAGCGGCATTGTCGCCAAAAGCAAGAACCAAGCCGCCGCCGGCGCTCAGCAAGGTGATGTCAGCGTCAGCCCGGCGGCGGCGGACGTCCTCGTTTTCGCGCAACTCCGCTTCGCCAGTGCCGTAGCCCGCCATCGCCCACAATTTTGTGTCGCGCCACGTGCGGGTAAGGTAGGGATGCACGCTGACCAGGCTGGTCTTGAGAGTGCTGCCGGTGAGAGCATCGGAGAAATCGCTGTCGCCGGAACTCTGGGCGATGGCAATGCCGAGCAGACCGTCGCGCCAGACAGTGTCGGCGCCGAGGTGGAGGGCGGCGGTGTGGCCATCGTAGGCCACGCCATCATCGCTGCCGGCGGCGTTGAGGCGGCCGCCGCTGCCCCACAGGTTGATGCCGCCATCGCCGTGGGCGAGAGAAAAAGCGCCCTGGCGCAGCGGTTCATTCGCCGGGCCAAGGCTAAACGCGCTGGCGCCGTTAAATTGCAGCCGCCGGCTGATGGCCTGGGCCGTGAGTTGGGTTGCGGACTTGGCAAAACCGGCCAGTTGGGTCTTGACCCGGACCATGCGGGCGGCAGGATCGTCGGCCAGAACAATGGCCACGGCCAACCCCACGCTCATCACGCCGGTGTATTCGTCCATGCCGCTCACCATGTGCGTCAGGGTGGCGGCGTCATCAACCATGGCGGTAGCGGCGGCGGTGACCGTGACCGTCTGCGGCGTGTTCCAGTTGGCGGCGGTGAAAGTCAGCGTCGCCGGCGCCGCCGTTGCCACCGTGTCGTCATCGCCGCTGATGGTGACCGTGACCGTCGCCGTCGCATCCACCGGCTGCGTGGCCAGGCGGACGGTGTAGTCGGCCGTCTCGCCTTCGGGAACGGACAACGGGTCCGGCGCAATAACCAACCCCGCATCATCATTATCAGCAACACTCAAACTCGCCGCCGCCCCAAACGCGGTACCACCATCCGCCATATCATCAGCAACCGAAAGTTGCACGGTAAACGCCTCGGCGCTCTCAACAAAATCATCATCCGCCGGCGTAATGGTGAAAGAACTTTGCGTCGGATAAGTCACACTGCCGCTGAGCC
>JAPPPZ010000023.1 GCA_028817275.1 Gammaproteobacteria bacterium | reverse complement strand
GCGCCACGCGCGGCGGCCGCGACAACGACCCGAACTTCGGCGCGCGCATGCGCGGCCAGGGCGAATACGCCCGCCTCATCCACCAGCGCTTCACCATCGCCGCCAAACGGCTGGGCCTGCGCAAGGGGTTGCCGAAGTTGGATACGGGTTTGTTTTGCCCGGCGCGGGAGGGGCAGATGGCATTAATTTAATTCGGTAGTCGCCGTCTTTGGCGCTGCCACCGTCATTTTAAGAGTTGCAACCACCATTTTCACCCGGCCTCACCGCACCGGCGCGCCGCCGCTGCTGGACAGCATGCGGTCCAGCGCGCCGGCCGGCAGGATTCGTTTCAGCGCCGCGAAAACATGGGTCGGCACGGTCACGCGGTAGCGGATGCGCGGCGTGGCCGCGCTCAGGGCATGCGCCACCGGGGCAACGACCGACTCCGGCGGCAAACTGAAGCGGCGGCGCTGCATGTTTTTCATGTTGGCGCGCAGCGATTCATAAACGTCGCGGTGCACGCTGTCCCGCGGGCGCAGGTGTTTGTCAAAAGCGCGCAGCGAGTTGATGCCGAAGCGCGTGCTGATCGGCCCCGGCTCCACCAAACTGACAAACACGCCGCTGCCGCGCAACTCCATGCGCATGGTGTCGGTGAGCGCCTCCAGCGCGTATTTGCTGGCGTTGTAGGCGCCGCGCCACGGCAGGCACACGAAGCCGAGCACCGAACTGATTTGCACGATGCGCCCGCCGCCTTTGCGCCGCAGTTCCGGCAGCAGAAGGTTGGTGAGTTCCTGGGTGCCGAACACGTTGGTTTCAAACTGCTCGCGTAGCGCGTCGCGGCTCAAGTCCTCCACCGCGCCGGGCTGGCCGTAGGCGCCGTTGTTGATGAGCGCGTAAAAATTTCCCGCGCTTTGCTCCAGCGCCCACTGCGCGCAGGCGGCGATGGAGCCGCTGTCGTCCAGGTCCAGCCGCTGGCACGTCAAACCCTCACCGCTGAGTTTTTCCACATCTTGCGGCCGGCGCGCCGTGGCCAGCACCCGGAATCCCCGCCCGCCCAGGTCGCGCGCCAGCGCATAGCCGATGCCGCTGGAGCAGCCGCTGATTAAAACCGCGCGCGGGGGTTGGGCGTTCATCGCTGGGCAGTATAGGAAAAAATCGTGTTGACTGCCAAAAAGAAACGGTGCTATGGTGCACATCAAAACAGCGGGTTTTTTTTATGAACGCATTACCCAACGCGCTGCCGGCCGGGCAGGAAGATGGCATTCTGCTGCGCGAAGACCATGGCGCCGTCGCCGCCCTCACCCTTAACCGTCCGCGCCAGTTCAATGCACTGTCGCGGGCGATGATTGCCGAACTGCAGCGCGAGTTGCACGCCATCGCCGATGACGACTCGGTGCGGGTGGTGGTTCTGGCCGGCGCCGGCCGGGCGTTTTGCGCCGGCCATGATCTTAAAGAGATGCGCGCCAACGCCGGGCGCGACGCGCATGAGGAAACTTTTGACCAGTGCAGCGCGATGATGATGTCGCTGGTGGGCCTGCCGCAGCCGGTGATTGCCAGAGTGCACGGCATCGCCACCGCCGCCGGCTGCCAACTGGTGGGCATGTGCGACCTGGCGGTGGCGTCGCTTGATGCGCGCTTCGCCGTGTCCGGGGTGAATCTCGGCCTGTTCTGCTCCACCCCCGGCGTCGCGCTGAGCCGCAATGTCAGCCGCAAGCGCGCCATGGAAATGCTGCTCACCGGCGACTTCATCAGCGCGCAGACCGCAATGGAATACGGCCTGGTCAACCGCGTCGCCGCACCCGGTGAACTGGACCGGGTGACCGATGAACTGGCCGCCGCCATCGCCGCCAAACCCAGGGACGCGGTGCGCCTCGGCAAGCAACTGTTCTACCGCCAGGTGGAAAAAACCATGCCCGATGCCTACCACGACGCCGCCCGGGTGATGGCCGGCAACATGATGTGCGGCGACACGCTGGAGGGAGTGGACGCGTTCATTGAAAAGCGCAAGCCGAACTGGCGGTGATGCCGGTTGTTTATGTCATCGGCGGGCCGAACGGCGCGGGCAAGACGACTCTCGCATACCAGTTGCTGCCGGAGTCGCGGTGCCGCCAGTTTGTCAACGCCGATGAAATTGCCGCCGGGCTGTCTCCTTTTGCATATGAAACCACCCGTGTGCAGGCCGGGCGTTTGATGCTGCGGCGTATACGGGAGTTGGCCTGCAAAGGGGAAAACTTTGCGTTTGAGAGCACGTTGTCTTCGCGGTCACCGGTTAAATTTCTGCGCGGTCTGCGGGAAAAGAACTACCGAATTCACCTGATCTACATTTATCTGCACTTGGTGGATTTGGCCCTGGCCAGGGTGCGCAACCGGGTGCGTTGCGGCGGCCACGACATTCCCGCCGGCGACATTCAGCGGCGTTACCACCGCAGCCTGGCGAACTTAAAAAATGACTACCTGCCCCTTGCCGGGCGGTGGACGGTTTATGATAATTCCGCCGACAATTTGCGCGTGGTCGCCCGTGGCGGCCGTGCCGCAACGGTGGCGACGGTGGTGGAGGACGAGGCGCAATGGCGGCGGATAAACCGATAAAACTTTCCCGGCGCATCACCCTGCCGCCGCATTTGGACAAGAACGATTTCTTTGCGGTGGTGGACCACATCGCCCCGCGCGCGATTGCACGGGAAATTTACCGGCACAAAATCGCCGGGCGCGGCATTGTGGTGGAGCGCGACGGCAAGGTGGTGCATCTGAAGCCGGAGGAGATTGAGGTGGACGAAGCCTTGTTGCGCGATCCGAGCGATTCGGACGGCGCCGGCGACTGACCGGCACGCGCGCAAAAAAAAGCGGAACAGGCCGGCGCCTGTTCCGCTTTGGGTTGGCGGGGGCCGCCGGGTTATTTCGCTTCCGAAGGATCCTCGTACAGCGACTTCACCACGCCCCAGGTCATGAACATCAGAATGATGCTGACCGGCAGGGCGGCGGCGATGGAGGCGGTTTGCAGTGCGCCGAGGCCGCCGATGAGCAGCAGCACCGCGGCCACCAGGCCTTCACCCATGCCCCACACCACGCGAAAGCGCTGCGGCGGGTTGTCGTCGCCCATGCTGAGCATGGTGGTGATGACCAGCGTGCCGGAGTCCGATGAGGTGATGAACCAGGTGGCCAGCAGCAGCGTGGCCAGCGCTGACATGATCCACGACAACGTGCTGATGTCGGTGACAGCGCTGATGGTGCTGTACAGCGCCGACGGCAAATCCCAGTTGCGCACCAGGTCGGCGATGCCGGCGGTGCCGGGGCCGCCTTCGGCGTACAACTCAAGGTGCAGCGCGTTGCCGCCGAAGATGCACAGCCACAGGAAGGCGATGGTGGTGGGCACGAACATGGCGCCGACCATGAACTCGCGGATGGTGCGGCCGCGCGAGATGCGGGCGATGAACATGCCGACAAAGGGCGCCCACGAAATCCACCAGCCCCAGTAGAAGATGGTCCACCCGCTCTGCCACTGGGCGTCGCCGGGGTCGCCGGCGGTCCAGAAGCCCATGGGCACCGCGTTCCACACGTAGTCGCCGATGGTGGTGACGAAGAAGCCCATCAGCCACTTGAACGGCCCGCCGAACAGGAAGAACGCCAGCAGGATGATGCTGAGGTAGATGTTCCATTCGGAGATGATGCGGATGCCGCGCCCGACGCCGGACACCGCCGACAGGGTCGCGGCCACGGAAATGACGCCGATTAAAATAATCTGCGTCAGCAGCCCCTTGTCGATGCCGAACAGCACGTGCAAACCGGTGGCCATCTGGGTGACGCCCAGTCCGAGGGAGGTGGCGACGCCGAACACCGTGCCGAAAACGGCCAGCAGGTCCACCGCATGGCCGATGCCGCCGTAGATGCGCTCGCCGATGACCGGGTACAGCGCCGAGCGCAGCGACAACGGCAACTTTTTGCGGAAGCCGAAGTAGGCCAGGCACAGCCCGACAATCACATACACCGACCAGGCGTGGAAGCCCCAGTGGAAGTAGGTGACGCGCATGGCGTGCACCGCGCGCTGTTCATTCAGCGCGGTGATGCCGGCGTTGTCGGCGTGCGGGTTGTTGGGGTAGCCCCACGGCTGCGAGTTGTCGAAATAAAACATGGGCTCGGCGATGGAAAAGAACAGCAGGCCGATGCCGACGCCGGCTGAGAACAGCATGGCGAACCATGAGAAATAGGAAAACTCCGGGGTTGAAGCATCGGCGCCGAGGCGGATTTTGCCGAACCTGCTGCACATTAAAAACACGCAGACAAAAAGCGTGACGCACAGCGCCGATACGTAGTACCAGCTCAGGGTGGCCTCAATCCAGCCGCGCACCGCCGAGTAAATGCCGCTGGCGAAATCCACATTGAGCGCGGTGAACACGACAAACGCCGCCACCATGCCTTTGGCCGCCAGCCCCATGCCGGGATGCAGTCCGGTCCACAGGCCGCTTTGCGCGACCCGGCCGGTCATTTTTGTTTCGTTGGACATTGGTTGTGGTTCCTCTGTGTTTTATTGGTTTGGATTGGGGGCAGTATAGCCCATTTACCGGCGGCGAAAACCGGCGCGCGCCTGCGCTACAATGCCGCTGTGCGCCCGCCTGATTCCATTGACGACACGCTGGGCTTTCTCCAAAGCCGCGCATATGTCGCCGACCGCGGCCTGGCCACCGCGCTGTTTTTGTCGCTGTCGCTGTCGCGCCCGCTTTTTCTTGAGGGTGAGGCCGGCGTCGGCAAAACCGAGGTGGCCCGCGTGCTTGCCGCCGGGCTGGGGCGCGCGTTAATTCGCCTGCAGTGCTATGAAGGGCTGGACGCATCGCACGCCGTTTACGAGTGGAACTACGCGCGCCAGATGCTCGCCCTGCGCCGCGCCGAAGTGCACGGTGACGGCAAGGGTGGCGGTGACGCCGATTTGTTTTCCGAACAGTTTTTAATTGAGCGCCCGCTGCTGCGCGCGCTGCGGCCGCATGAGGCCGGCGCGCCGGTGCTGCTCATTGATGAGTTGGACCGCGCCGATGAGCCGTTTGAGGCCTTTCTGCTGGAAGTGCTGGCTGATTTTCAAATCACCATTCCCGAAACCGGCACGGTGCGCGCGCCGGCGCCGCCGCTGGTGGTGATTACCTCCAACCGCACCCGCGAAATTCACGACGCCGTCAAGCGCCGGTGTTTTTACTGCTGGCTGGACTACCCGTCGGCGGAGCGCGAGATGCAAATTCTGGCGCGCAAAGCGCCCGGCGCGCCGCATGATTTAAGCCGCGCCATCGTCGCTTTTGTGCAGCAGTTGCGCGGCCGCGATTTGTTCAAGGCGCCCGGCGTCGCCGAGACCATTGACTGGGCGCATGCGCTGGTGCAGTTGGACGCCGTCACCCTGGCGCCCGATTTGGTGAACGACACCCTCGGCGTGCTGCTGAAATACCAGGACGACATCGCGCGCATGCAGGGGGGCGAGGCCGCGGCGGTGCTTGCCGCCGTGCAGGCCGAAGTCGCGGCCGCACAATGAAGCGCGCCGGTGTTGGCGGCGGCACTGGCCGCCTGATGGAAAACATTGTGCATTTTGCCCGTGTGCTGCGCGCCGCCGGGCGTTTTCCGGGCGCCGCGCCGGGGCGCATGGTGGACGCCGCTGCCGCATTGCGCGCCACCGGCATCGGCAGCCGCGAGGATTTTTACTGGACGCTGCACGCGCTTTTTGTCAGCGACCCGGCGGAGCGTGAAATGTTCGCCCAGGCCTTTCATGTGTTCTGGCGCAACCCGCGTTTGCTGGAGCGGCTGTGCGGTTTGCTGCTGCCGCAGGTGAAAACGCCGCCGGCCGGCCACCGTGCCTTGCCGCGCCGCCTGAGCGACGCGCTGTATCCGGGCGCGCGCCAGAACACCGCGCCCGATGACGCCGAGGCCGAGCGGGAAACCGCGGCCATGGCCTGGTCGGCGCGCGAGCGTCTGGCGGAAACCGACTTTGCCGCCATGAGCGCGGCGGAAGTCGAGGAGGCGCGGCGCGCGCTGGCGCGGATGAAGTTGCCGCTGCCGGCCCGGCCGTCGCGGCGCCGGCGCAAATCCTTTGGCGCCATGCGGCGCAGCACCGTGGACTTGCGCGCCGCGCTGCGCCTGGCGGTGCGCCATGGCGGCGCGCCGCCGCACTTGCCGAAAAAAATTCCGCGCCCGCGCCCGCCGGCGGTGGTGGCGTTGTGCGACATCTCCGGGTCCATGCAGCCGTATTCGCGCATGCTGCTGCATTTTTTGCACGCGTTGTGCGCGCGGCCGCAGCGGCGGGTGCATGGTTTTGTTTTCGGCACCCGCCTGTCCAACATCACCCGCCACCTGCGCCGCAAGGACGTGGACCTGGCCATGGCGCGGGTGGCGGGCGCGGTGCGCGACTTCGGCGGCGGCACGCGCATCGGCGACTGTGTGCGCGCCTTCAACCGCGACTGGTCGCGCCGCCTGCCGCTGCACGATGCGCTGGTGCTGTTCATCAGCGACGGTTTGGACCGCGCCGACGGTGAGGGCGTGGCGTTTGAGATGGCGCGGCTGCGGCGGTCGTGCCGCCGCCTGGTGTGGCTCAACCCGCTGCTGCGCTACCGCGAATTCCGCCCGCTGGCCGCCGGCGTCCGCGCCATCCTGCCGGAGGTGCACGAGTTGCGCGCGGTGCATAACTTGAACAGCGTCGCCGCACTCAGCGAAGCATTAACGGTGAACCGGCGGTGAAGGTTGACGCCGGCAGCCGTGACTTGGCCGCCGCCGCGCTGCAGTGGCGCGCCGAGGGCCGGCGGGCGGCGTTGGCGACGGTGGTGTCGACCTGGGGCTCGTCGCCGTGCCCGGCCGGCAGCCAACTGCTGGTGGACGACCGCCTGCGCTTTATCGGCTCGGTGTCCGGCGGCTGCGTGGAGAGCGCGGTGATGCAGGCCGCGCAAACGGTGATGCAAAACGGCGCGCCGCAGACACTGGAGTTCGGCATCGCCGATGACCAGGCCTGGGCCGTGGGCCTGGCCTGCGGCGGGCGCATTCGCGTGCTGGTGGAGGCGGTGGCGGCGGCGGTGGACACTTTGCAAACGCTGGCGGCGGCGGTGCAGTCGCGGACGCCGGCGGTGCGGGTGGTGGACCTGGCCGGCGGAGCGCAGCATTGTTTCTACCCGGCGGCGGACGGCGACTCACAACTGGCGCCGGCGGTGGCCCGGGCGGCGCGTGATGCGGCGGTTAAAGACCGCAGCACGGTGGTTGCCGACGGCGGCGCCGAGTGGTTTTTGCATGTGCTGAATCCGCCGCCGACCATGGTGGTGGCGGGCGCGGTGCACATCGCGCAGTTTCTCGCGCCGCTGGCGCTGGCGCTGCACTACCGGGTGACGGTGGTGGACCCGCGCGCGGCCTTTGCGGCCAAGGAGCGCTTTGCCGAGGGCGTGGCGGTGGAGGCGGCGTGGCCGGCTGAGGCGGCGGCGTTCCGAACGGTGGACGCGCGCACCGCGGTGGTGGCGCTGACCCATGACCCGAAAGTGGATGACCCGGCGCTGCAACTGGCGCTGGCGTCGGCGGCGTTTTACATCGGCGCGCTGGGCAGCCGTAAAACGCATGCGGCGCGCTGCCGGCGGCTGGCCAAGGCCGGCGCCACCGAGGCGCAGTTGGCGCGCATTCATGCGCCGGTGGGGCTGGCCATTAATGCCGCGACGCCGGGCGAGATTGCGCTGGCGGTGATGGCGCAGGTGACCGCGGAGTTGCGGCGCGGGCGGTGACGGTGGCGGCGGCGGCGCTGGTGCTGGCGGCGGGGGCGTCGCGGCGCATGGGGGCGGCGAACAAACTGCTGGCGGCGGTGGATGCGGACGGGCGGCCCATGGTGGCGGCGGTGGCGGCGATGCTGCAATCCTCGGCGGCAGACTCGGTGACGGTGGTGACCGGCCATCAGGCGGCGCTGGTGCGGCGCGCGCTGGCCGGGCTTGGCTGCCGCTTCGTGCATAACGGTGGACACCAGTCCGGAATGGGCGCCTCCCTCAGCGCGGGTGTTGCGGCGGTGGCGGCGGATGGTGACGTGGACGCCGTGGTGGTGTGCCTCGGCGACATGCCGCTGGTCAATGCTGCGACCGTGGACGCTCTCATCGCCGCTTTTGATGATGCGCGCGGGGCGGCGGCATGTGTGCCGGTGTGCGGCGGGCGGCGGGGCAATCCGGTGCTGTTCGGGCGGCGGTTTTTTCCCGAATTAATCGCCCTCGGCGGCGACCGCGGCGCGCGGTTTCTGCTGCAAAAGCATGCGCAATGGGTGCGCGAGGTGGCGGTGGACGACGCCGGTGTGCTGGCAGACGCGGATACGCCGGCGGAAGTGAAAAAAATCACCGCCGCTGTCGTCCGGCAGCGGCGGTGAAATCTGAGCGCGACAGCCGCCGCGCGGTTTTTTGTTGAGGGTGGGGGCTTAACCCTTGCCCTTCCACGGAATCAGCCGCGCCTCCAGTTTGCGCATCAGGATGTCGATGCCGTAGCCGATGACGCCGATGATAATCACGCCCATGACCACGATGTCGGTGTCGAGAAATTTGCTCGCCGCCATAATCATGAAGCCGATGCCGGACTCGGCGGCGACCAGTTCGGCGGCCACCACGGTGCCCCAGCACACGCCCATGGCGACGCGCATGCCGGTGAAAATTTCCGGCAGCGCGTTGGGCAGGATGACGCGAAACAGCAGTTGCGCGCGCGACACGCCGAGGGTGTAGGCGGCGTGGATTTTGGACAACTTGATGCTGCTGACGCCGGCCCGGGCGGCCAGTGCCATAATCCACAGCGCCGCCAAAAACAGCAGCAGAATCTTGGAACGCTCGCCGATGCCCGACCAGATAATCACCAGCGGAATGAACGCCAGCGGCGGGATGGGGCGGAAGAATTCCACGATGGGGTCAAACACGCCGCGCATCACCCGCGACAGGCCCATGGCGAAACCCAGGGGAATGCCCACCAGGCAGCCGAGGCCGAAGCCCATGAGGATGCGGTAGAGCGACCAGCCGATGTGCTCCAGCAGGGTGAAGTTGCGGTAGCCGCCGGAGAGAATGTCCACAAAGCGCGCCCACACCGATTCCGGCGACGGCCAGAACACCGGCGGCACCCAGTTGTTGACACTGGATACGAACCACAGGACGGCCAAGGTCGCCACTGAGATGATGCTCCAGAACTTGCCGCCGGTGACCGCCGAGGCATCGCCGAAAGTGACGGTTTTGCGCTCGGTTTCGCCGACCTTGACCAGGCCGATTTTTGCCAGCAGCACGCGCAGCGGGTGGCCGCCGCGCTGTTCGGGAGTTTGGTTTTGTGTGTTCATGCTGCCTCCTGTCGGCCCATGATTTCCTCCTCCATTTCCCAAATCATGGAGAGGATTTCATCGCGTTTGGTGACGAATTCCGCCATGCCCTTGATGTCGCGCAAACTGTGGGTCAGGCCCTGTTCGGCAAACGGCAGGCGGTATTCTTTTTCGATGCGCCCCGGGCGCGGCGCCATGACGAACAGGCGCTCGCCAAGGCACAGCGCCTCCTCGACGCTGTGGGTGATGAGGATGATGGTGTTGCCGGTTTCCTTCCACAACTTGAGCACCAGCGCCTGCATTTTCTCGCGGGTCAGGGCGTCCAGCGCGCCGAGGGGTTCATCCATCAGGATTAACTCCGGGTCGTTGGCCAGGCACCTGGCCAGCGCGACGCGTTGCTGCATGCCGCCGGACAACTCGTACACCGACTTGGTGCCGAAGCCCTGCAGGCCGACAATCTCCAGCAGGCGCTCCACCTTTTCGGTGATTTCGGCGCGTGAGGCGCCGGTCATTTTGGGGCCGAAGCCGACGTTGTCGGCCACCGACAGCCACTCAAACAGCGCGCCCTGTTGAAAAACCATGCCGCGCTCGGGGCTGGGGCCGGTAATCAGTTGTTCCAGCACCGGGCGCTCTTTGCCGGGGCCGGAAATCGCCGCCGAGCCGAAGCGCGCCTCGCCGCCGGTGGGCGCGAGAAAGCCGGCGATGATGTTAAGCAGGGTGGTTTTGCCGCAACCGGAAGGGCCGAGGACGGTGAGAATTTCCCCCGGCTCCAGCTTAAAAGACACATCGCGCAGGGCCTCCACCTCGCCGCCGTCGGGCAGTTTGTAGACCATGTCGATGTTTTGCAGGGAAAGTCCGCTCATG
>JAPPPZ010000029.1 GCA_028817275.1 Gammaproteobacteria bacterium | reverse complement strand
GCCGGCCAAATAACCGGCGGCGATTAAGGCGAAGACCGGGAGGACGACGGTGAGGATTGCATCCATGGTTTAATCCGCGCCCAACATTGCGCGGTAGCCGGCTTTGTAGTCGGGAAACAAAAACCGGTAGCCGTGTTTTTTAATCAGCGCGTTGTCGCAACGTTTGCTGCCGGCGCGGCGGACCGGCGCGGCGCCGGTTCTTTGGCCGGCCGGCACATGCAACCGGCCGGCCAGCCACCGCTGCACCTCGGCCAGTGGCGCCGGCGCATCGTCCGATGCCAGATACACACCGCGCACTTCATCACCGGCCGCGCGCCGCGCAAACAGATGCGCCAGAACGCCGGCGCAGTCCTCCACATGAATGCGGTTGCTGAACACCACCGGTGAAGCCGGCGCCAGTTGGCCGCGGCGGACGGCGTCCACCAAGCGGGTGCGGCGCGGACCGTAGATGCCGCTGAAGCGCACACACACGCCGCCGGCCGCGCGCGCGACATGCTCGCCTTCCAGCATCACCCGGCCGTTGAAGTGGCGCGGCGCGGTTGCCGATTCCTCGTTCACCCAGGCACCGTCGTCCTGGCCGTAGACCGCGCTGCTGGAAACGAAAAAAAAGTTGGGCGAGGGTGAGGCCGCCAGCACATTGCGCACGCCGTCCACATAAACGGCGCGGTAGTGCGCCTCGTCAAAGCGCGCCGCGGTGGCGGTGTAGAGAACAAAATCAACGTCGCCCGGCAGCGCGCGCAAACTTGCCGGGTCGCCGAGGTCGGCGCCGATTGCAATTAACGGCGGCGGCAACGCCGAGGTGTTGCGGCGCAAAGCGTAAACTTTCCACCCTTGCGCCGCCAGTTGCAGGCCGAGGCGGGTGCCGATGTCGCCGCAGCCGGCAATCAGAATTTTTTTTGCCGGGGTTTTCATTCGGCGCGGTCCACCAGATGCACAAAAGAACCGCTCACCGTCCCGCGCGCGCAGCCGGCGCCGCCCAGGTCGCGGCCGGCGGCGTCCCGGGCGGTGAACAGCGGCGCGCCGGGCTCGGTGACGGCGGTGGCGAAATGAAATTCGTGGCCGCGAAACGCCGCGCCTTTTTTTCCCAGCGCGTGGTGGTTGGCAAGATGAAGGCGGCGGTAGCCCAGCGTCATCTTTTTTTGCGCAAACGAAGTTTCCACCGGCAGCAGGTTGAGCATTTGATGCACCTCGCCGCCGCCATCGGTGAGGGCGCGCCCCAAAACCATGTAGCCGCCGCACTCGCCCACCACCGCCGCCCGGCGCCCGGCGGCGGCGCGCATGGCGGCGGTGAAATTTTGGCATGCGGCCAGGCGGCCGGCGTGCAACTCCGGATAACCGCCGGGCAAAAACACCGCATCGGCTTTTGCATCCGGCGCCTCATCGGCCAGCGGCGAGAAGAAAAATATCTCGGCGCCGGCGGCGCGCCAACTGTCCAGCGTCGCCGGGTAGCAAAATGCAAAGGCCTCATCCCGCGCCACCGCGATTCTTCCACCCAGCGGCGGCAGGGTTGACGGTGCATCCACCGTTTCCGCACCCGCGTCCACCATTTCCGCCGGCGCCGATTCCGCCATGCGCGCGACCGCCTCCATGTTGACGCCCGACTCCACCGCATCGGCGGCGGCGTTGAGAAAATTCTCCAGCGCTTCATGCTCCGCCGCCTGCACCAGGCCCAGATGGCGGCTCGGCAGATGCAGTTTTTCATCCCGCGCCACGCCGCCGAGCACCGTCACGCCGAGGTTGGCGCATGCCCCGGCTAAAATTCGGTTGTGCGCCGCGCCGCCGGTGCGGTTGAAAATCACGCCCGGGATGCGCACCGCCGGGTCGTGGTTCACAAAACCGGCCACCAGCGCCGCCGCCGACTGCGCCATGCCGGCCGCGTCCACCACCAACGCCACCGGCCAGCCGGTGGCGCGGGCCAAATTGGCGGTGCTGCCAATGCCGCCGGGGCCGCCGTCGAACAGGCCCATCACGCCTTCGGCGATATTCACCCCGGCGCCGCGCGCTCTAATTAAAGCGGCGACGGTGGCCGGGCGCATCGCCCAAGGGTCCAGGTTGTAGCACGGCCGGCCGGCGGCGGCGGCGTGGAAGGCCGGGTCGATGTAGTCCGGCCCGCACTTGAACGGCGCCGCCGCCACCCCATGCCGCCGCAGCGCGCGCAACAGCGCCAGGGTGACGGTGGTTTTGCCGCTGCCGGAGGCCGGGGCGGCGATGATGAGTCCGCTCAAGGCCGCACCGCCGCCGCCAGCCAGTCCAGTTGTTCGCGCAGCCGCACCACCTCGCCCACCACCACCAGCGCCGGCGGCCGCGCGTTCTGTGCCGCCGCATCATCGGCGCAACCGGCGAGGTCGGTGATGATCACCCGCTGGGCGGCGGTGGTGGCGCTGCTGACGATGGCCACCGGCGTGCCGCCGCCGCGGCCGTTGGCGAGCAGCCGGCCGGCGATGCCGCGCAGGTGTTTAAGCGCCATGAACAGGACGATCACCGGCACCCGCGCCACCGCGCCCCAGTCCACGTCCTCGGGCACCCGGCCGGCGGCGCTGTGGCCGGTGACAAAAACCACCGCCGCGTTGGTGCTGCGGTGGGTGAGGGGAATGCCGGCGTACGCCAGCCCGCCGACGCCGCTGGACACCCCCGGCACGATGCGAAACGGCACCCCGGCGCGCGCCAGCGCCAGCGCCTCCTCGCCGCCGCGCCCGAACACAAACGGGTCGCCGCCCTTGAGCCGCAGCACCCGCAAGCCGCGCCGCGCATCGGCAATCAGCCGCCGCGAAATGTCGGCCTGCTGCGCCGAGGGCCGGCCGCCGCGCTTGCCGGCAAAAACCAACTCGGCTTTCGGCGAGGCCATGGCCAGCACTTCTTCAGAAATTAGCGCGTCGTAAACCACCACATCGGCCCGCGCCAGGCCGTCGGCGGCGTGCAGCGTCAGCAGCCCGGCATCGCCGGGGCCGGCGCCGGCCAGCCAGACGGTGCCGGGGGGGAAATCGGCGGGAGTCATGGGCGAAATATAAACGATGGCGGCGGCGGGGGAGTTGCCCCGGCGCGGCGGGCGTGGTATAAACCCGGCCATCCCCGGTTGCGGGGATGTGGACCGGTCAAACGGATTTTTTAACCCACGACTCAAAGGGAGTTGCCATGTTTATTTTTTCATTTTTTTCATTCCGGGAATTTTCACTCCCGGCACTTGCAAACCGCGCCCTGGCCATCATCCTGTGCGCGGCGGCGTTCACTTTCCCCCACTCGGCGCGCGCGGATTCACCGCCGGCGCTGCTGCTTGCCCAAAATTATGCCGGGGGTGTAGATCTCGGTGGTCGCCGTATCATTAAAAAAAAAAACGGCGTGCGCGCGCGGTGGGACGGCGCGAATTTAATCTCGCGCAACGGAAACCGTTTTGCCGCCCCGGCGTGGTTCACCGCAAACTTTCCGGCGGCAAAACTGGACGGCGAATTGTGGATGGGCCGCGGGCGGTTTGAGCAGACCGTGTCGGTGGTGCGCCGCGCAGCGCCCCACGACGGCTGGCGCGAGGTCAGGTTTATGGTCTTTGACATGCCGCGCGCCGGGGGCGATTTCAACGCGCGCCTTCGGCGGATGAAAACCACGGTGGCCGCCGCCGCGCAGCGCAACCGGCACATCGCGCTGGTCGAACAATTCACCGTGCGCGACCACCGCGCGCTGGTGGAGCGCATGCGCGAAGTGGCCGCGGCCGGCGGCGAGGGGCTGATGCTGCACCGGGGCGGCGCGTTCTACCGCAGCGGCCGCAGCCGCGACCTGCTTAAACTGAAACCGTTTGATGACGCCGAGGCCACCGTCATCGCCCACCACCGGGGGCGGGGAAAATTTTCCGAGGTGATGGGCGCGATGACGGTGGAGTTGGCGGACGGCACACGCTTCCGCATCGGCACCGGCTTCACCAATGCCCAGCGCAAAACCCCGCCGCCGCCGGGCGCCGTCGTCACCTTCAAGCACCAGGGCTGGACCGGCACCGGCAAGCCGAGATTCCCGGTGTTCTGGCGCGTGCGGGAGGAGGAGTAAGGCGGCGGTGCGGTGTGGAGG
>JAPPPZ010000054.1 GCA_028817275.1 Gammaproteobacteria bacterium | reverse complement strand
AGCGGCAAGGCGCGCGCGGCGCAGACCATCGGTGGGATTGAAATCAAAAACCTGAGCGAAAGCAAGATAACCAGTGTGCATCCGTACCTGCTGCTGCGGCTGAACGAGCGCACACACGGCTGGCTGGCATTGGGTTACGGCGCCGGCGAAGTTGAAGTGAACGAAACGCAGTTGGCCACAACGCGCCGCGCGACCGCCGACCTGGCCCTCACCCTGGCCGCCTTCGGCGCGCAATGGTGGCGGCCGGCGAATGACATCCATATGTTTGACCTCGCCCTGCGCGCTGATGGCATGCTGACCCGCAGCGCATTGCAGCGCGCGACCTTTGACGACGGCAGCGTCCTGCCCGGCGTCACCGCCGACACTGTGCGCCTGGGTTTGGAAGGCAAGGCCGGCCGCACCTGGGAACTTCTTGCCGGCACCTTGCGCGCTTTCGCCACCGCCGGTGTGCGCAACGACTTCCGCGACGCCCGCAAAACCACCGCCGCCGCAGCCGACCTCGGCGGGGGCATGCACTGGCAAGGCGACAACGGTTTTGTGTTCCGCCTGCAGGGCGCCAAGCAAGCCCTCGGCAACGGCGACCAGCACACCTGGGGTGCCGAAGCACAGTGGACCGTCCAGTGCAAGGAACTGAACCTCGCCCCCTACGCGCAACTGTCCTCTGGCAGCGAAACCCCCAACTGGCATAGCGGCGTCCGCCTCAGCGTCCGGCGGCTGAACCTGCGACTCGGCCTCGGCTTCGACAACGCCGGCGCCGACTACTCGCAACTGCTGCGGGGAGAAGTTAGATTTTGACGGTGGCGGCCTTGACCAGGGCGCGGGTGTAGCCGTGGGCCGGGTTTTGGAAAATGGCTTCGGTGGCGCCGTGTTCCAGAACGGCGCCGTCGCGCATGACAACCATTTCGTCGCTGATGGCGCGGATGATTCGGAGGTCGTGGGTGATGAACAGGTAGGCGAGGTTGTGGCGCGCCTGCAGGTTGCGCAGGAGGCGGATGATTTGCACTTGCACTGATGCATCCAGCGCCGAGGTGGGTTCGTCGAGAATGAGCAGTTTGGGTCTGAGAATGATGGCGCGGGCGATGGCGATGCGCTGGCGCTGGCCGCCGGAAAACTCGTGGGGATAGCGGTGGCGCAAGCCGGGGTCAAGGCCGGTTTCGGCGAGGGTTGCGGCGACCAGTTGCTCGCGCTCGCCGGCGCCGCGGCACAAGCCGTGCACCGGCAAACCCTCACCCACAATGTCGGCGACGCTGAGGCGCGGGCTTAGACTTGCGTAGGGGTCCTGAAAAACAATCTGCATCTCGCGGCGCAACTTGCGCAGGCTTTTTCGCCCCGCGGCGCGCAGGTCGCCGCCGCGGAAATAAATTTCACCGCCGCTTTTAATTAACCGCAGCAGCGCCAGGGCGAGGGTGGTTTTGCCGCAGCCGGATTCGCCCACAACGCCGACCGTGCGGCCGGCGCGGAGGCTGAGGTCGACGCCGTCCACGGCGCGGACGTGGTCCACGGTGCGGCGCAGGATTCCTTTTTTGACCGGGAACCACACGCGCATGTTGCGCGCGCGCAGAATTTCTTCACTGTCTGCCGGCGGTTTGCGCGTTGCGCGGCCGGGCGTGGCACTGAGCAGGCGGCGGGTGTAGGGGTGTTGCGGCGAGTTGAACAATTGCGCGGCGGCCGCGCTTTCCACGATGGCGCCGTCCTTCATCACCGCCACGCGGTCGGCCATGTTGCGCACGATGCCGAGGTCGTGGGTGACCAGCAGCATGGACATGCGCAGTTCGCGCTGCAAGCCGCGCAGCAGTTTAAGAATCTGCGCCTGGGTGGTGACATCCAGCGCGGTGGTGGGCTCGTCGGCGATGAGGAGATCCGGCTGGTTGGCCAGCGCCATGGCAATCATCACCCGCTGGCGCTGGCCGCCGGAGAGTTGGTGCGGGTGGGCCTTGAGTCGTTTTTGCGGTTCGCCGATGCCGGCCCGGGCCAGCAGTTCCACGGTGCGTTGGCGCGCAGCGGCGCCGCTCATGCCTCGGTGCAGGATTAATGTTTCGCCGATTTGTTTTTCCACCGTGTGCAGCGGGTTCAGCGAGGTCATGGGCTCCTGAAAAATCATGCCGATGCGGCCGCCGCGCAGGGCGCGCAGTTCGGCTTTATCGGCGCCGATGATTTCCTGGCCATTGAAACGGATGCTGCCGCCGGGATGGCGCGCGGCGGCCGGCAGCAGTTGCAATATGGACAGCGCGGTGATGCTTTTGCCGCAGCCGGACTCGCCGACCAGGGCGGCGGTTTCGCCGCGCTGCAGCGACAGTGAAACGCCGCGCAACACCGTTGTCTCGCCGGCGCCGTCGACGTCGCGAAAGTTCACCGCAAGATCGGTGATTTCCAGAAGCGGCGCGGCGGTTTCTTTTTTGTTCACGGGTTTTTTCTCGGGTCAAATGCATCGCGCACCGCCTCGCCGATGAAAATCATCAAACTCAGCATCACGCCGATGGAAAAAAATCCGACCAGGCCGAGCCAGGCGGCCTGCAAGTTGGCCTTGCCCTGGGCCAGCAGTTCACCGAGGGAGGCATCCCCCGGCGGCAGGCCGAAGCCGAGGAAGTCCAGCGAAGTCAGCACGGTGACCGAGAAGGCGAGGGTGAAAGGCATGAAAGTCAACGTCGCGACCACCGCGTTGGGCAGCACATGGTGCAGCATGATGCGGCCGTCACTGACGCCGAGGGCCCTGGCGGCGCGCACATAGTCAAAGTTGCGCGCGCGCAAAAACTCGGCGCGTACCACGCCGACGAAATTGGTCCAACTGAACAACAGCATCAGCCCCAGCAGCCACCAGAAGTTCGGCCGCACCACGCTGGCCAAAATAATCAGCAGAAACAAAACCGGCAGGCCCTGCCAGATTTCAATGAAACGCTGAAACAGCAAATCCAGCCGCCCGCCGAAATAACCCTGCACCGCGCCGGCGGCGACGCCAATGACCGCGCTGGCGATGGTGAGGGCGAAGCCGAACAGCACCGAAATGCGGAAGCCGTAGATCAGCCGCGCCGTCACATCCCGCGCCTGGTCGTCGGTGCCGAGCCAGTGCGCGGCGTCCGGCGGTGACGGCGCCGGCACCGGCAAATCCCAGGCGACGCTGCGGTAATTGTGGCGGATCGGCGGCCACAGCATCCAGCCCTCGGCGTTGATTTTTTCCATGATGAACGGGTCGCGGTATTCGGTTTCGGTTTCAAACTCGCCGCCGAACACGGTCTCGGCGTGGCGCTTGAAGATCGGCGCGTAAAATTCGCCCTGGTAGCGCACCAGCACCGGCTTGTCGTTGGCGATGAACTCGGCGCCGAGGGAGACGGTGAACAGCGCGGCGAAAATCCACAGCGACCAGAAGCCGCGGCGGTTGGCCGCAAACAGGCGCAGGCGGCGGCGGGCCAGCGGCGACAGGCCTTTGCGCGCGGCGTTTTTCATGACTGGCGCGCTTCAAAGTCAATGCGCGGGTCCACCACGGTGTAGGCGATGTCACCGGCCAGGTTCATCAGCAGGCCGAGCAGGGAATAAAAATACAGGGTGCCGAACACCACCGGGTAGTCGCGTTGCAGCGCCGCCTCAAAGCCGAGCAGGCCCAGTCCGTCCAGTGAAAAAATAATTTCAATCAGCAGCGAGCCGGTGAACAACGTGGCGATGAAGGCGCCGGGGAAGCCGGCGATGACGATGAGCATGGCGTTGCGGAACACGTGGCCGAACATCACACGCCATTCGCCGAGGCCCTTGGCGCGCGCGGTGAGGACGTACTGCTGGTTGATTTGGTCCAAAAAAGAATTCTTCGTCAGCATGGCCAGGGTGGCGAAGCCGCCGATCACCATCGCGGTGACCGGCAGCGCCAGGTGCCACAGGTAGTCGGTGATTTTTGCAACCAGGGAAAGTTGCTCCCAATTGTCCGAGGCCAGGCCGCCGAGGGGAAACCAGTTGAGGTAACTGCCGCCGGCAAACATCACCAGCAGAAAAACGGCGAACAAAAATCCCGGTATCGCCGCGCCGGCCACCATCACCGCGCTGCTGAGGGCGTCAAAGCGGCCGCCGTCGCGCACCGCCTTGGCGATGCCGAGGGGAATGGAAACCAGGTAGACCAGCAGCGTGGTCCACACTGCAAGCGACAGTGACACCGGCATCTTCTCCATCACCAGGCGCGCCACGCTCTGGTCGCGGAAAAAACTCTCGCCGAAATCAAAGACGATGTAATTTTTTACCATGGTGAAGAAACGTTCGGGCAGCGGCTTGTCAAAACCGAAGCGCTTTTCCAGTTCGGCGATGAACTCCGGGTCCAGCCCCTGCGCGCCGCGGTAGGCGCTTTCGGCGCCGGCGGTGCGGCTCCTGAAAGTCTCACCACCACCGCCGGTTGCGCGCCGCGCGATTTCGCCGCCTTCGCCGGTCAACTCCCAGATGGCCTGCTCCACCGGGCCGCCCGGGGCGATGTGCACCACCGCGAAATTAATCAGCATGATGGCGAACAGAGTCGGAATCATGAGCAGCAGTCGGCGGATGATGTACGCGGTCATTGGGTGACTCCGGCTTCTCTGAGGGCCGATATCTGGCCGGCGCTGAGGCCGAGTTCGCGCAGAATTTCCGCCGAGTGTTCGCCGGGCGCGGCCGGCCTGCCGCGGATTGCGCCCGGGGTTTGGGAAAGTTTGGGCGCGACGCCGACCTGCATTACGCCGTGGTGTTCACCCGCCATGCGCCGTGCTTTGGTTTGCGGGTGGCGCGCGGCTTCCTCCGGTGACAGCACCGGCGTCACCGCATCGTCGCGGCCGTTGAACAGCGCGCACCAGTGGTCGCGCGTTTGGCCCGCGAATATTTTTTCCAGCGCAGCGGCGGCTTCAGGCCAGCGTTTTTCATCTTCCAGCAGCGCGAACAAATCCGGGCGCTGCAATTTTTCAAACACCGACCGCGCCAGCGCGGTCTCCAGCGCGCCGATGCTGAGCCACTTGCCGTCGGCGCAGCGGTATGGGCGGTAGTGGGGCAGGTCGCCGGTGAAGGTGCCGCGCCACCGGCTTGAGTCGCCGCCTTCATCCTCCAAAGCCGCCGCATAAAAATCGGCCATCAGGTAAACCACGGCGTCGGTCAACGCCACGTCCACATGCTGGCCGCGCCCGGTCCTGCCGCGCGCAATCACGGCAAAGAGGATGCCGGCGACCGCGCTCATGGCGCCGCCGCCGTTGTCCGACAGAAGATTCTGCGGGCATGTGGGCGTGCCGTCCGCCGCGCGAATCATGTCAAGAGCTCCGCTCATGGCGAGGTAGTTGATGTCGTGGCCGCCGGTTTCGCGCAGCGGCCCGTCCTGGCCGTAGCCGCTGATGGAGCAGTAAATCAGGCGCGGACAACTTTCGCGCAAGTCCTCGTAGCCGAGTCCCAGCGCGGCCATTTTTCCCGGGCGCATTTCCTCCACCAGAATGTCGGCGGTGGCGGCGAGTTTAAGAAAAATTTCACGGCCGCGCCGCGACTTCAAATTCAACGCCAGCGACCGCTTGCCGCGCATCAGCGCGTCGTGGGGCTGAAACCTCACCGACACCGGCTTGCGCGGTTTGCCGCCGGCGTGGCTGTCGCCGAGCCCGGTGGCGCCGGGGCGCGCGATGTGAATCACCTCGGCGCCGAAGTCGGCGAGCATCATGGTGGCGAGAGGCGCCGGCGAGTTTTTGCCGAGGTCAATGACTTTGAGGCCGGCCAGGGGCGCGGTCATTGCTGCTCTCCGCCACCGCCGGCGCCGGCCTCCAGGGCGGCGGCTTTGTTTTGGTCAAACCACCAGCGGCTCAGCATTTCCCCGGCGCGCACCGGCGCGGCCGGGCGGGAGAATTTGTCCCAGTACAAAATTCGCACCGCCGGCAGGTGCCAGTTGGGAATGACATAAAAATTCCACAGCAGAACCCGGTCCAGGGCGCGGGTGCGGGCGATTAAATTTTCCCGCGTGGTCGCCGTGGCCACCAACTCGGCCAACTCGTCCACCACTTCGTTTTTGATGCCGATGTAGTTGCGGCTGCCGGGGCGGTCGGCGTCGGCGCTGCCCCACAGCGCGCGCTGCTCGTTGCCCGGGGATTCGGTTTGCCCGAAAGCATGCACCATCATGTCAAAATCAAAACTGCGCGCGCGGCGGACGTACTGCGCGTAATCCACCACCCGCACCCGCGCCTCAATGCCGAGCCGTTTAAGGTTGCGCACAAAAGGCAGCAGGATGCGCTCAAAACCGGACGCGCCGATCATAAATTCAAAGGTGAAGGCCTCGCCGGTCTCGCCGTGCACCAGGCGGAAGTCCTTCACCACCCACCCGGCCTGCTTCAGCAGGCGCGCCGCGTGCAGTAAATTTTCCCGCGGCCAGCCGCCGCCGTCGGTGGCCGGCGGGCGGTAGGCTTGTTCAAAAACCCGCGCCGGGATTCGGCCGCGGTAGCGGTTGAGCAGCGCCAGTTCCGCGTCCGCCGGCAGGCCGTCCGAGGCCAGGTCGGAGTTGGAAAAATAACTGCGGGTTCTTTTGTACTGGCCGAAAAAAAGCGCGCGGTTGGTCCACTCATAATCAAACGCGTAAGCCAGCGCTTCGCGCACCAGCGGCTGGCGGAAAACCGGCCGCCGCACGTTGTAGATGAAGGCCTGCATCCCGGTGGGCTTGCGGCTGGGAATCCAGTCTTTAATCAGGCGGCCTTCGGTGACGGCGTCAATGCCGTAGTCCAGAGCCCAGGCTTTGGCGGTGGTTTCGTGGCGGAAATCAATGCGGCCGGATTTCAGCGCGAGGCGAATGGCGGTGATGTCGCGGTAGTAGTCGGTGCGCTTTTGGTCAAAGTTGTGCAGGCCGCGGTTCACCGGCAAATCCCGGCCCCAGTAATTTTTCACCCGCTCCTCAATTACATAACGCCCGGCCTCAAATTTTTTAATCCGGTACGGCCCGCTGCCGAGGGGCGGCTCCAGAGTCGTTTTGGCGAAGTCGCGCTGCCGCCAGTAGTGGCGCGGCAGCACCGGCATCTGCCCCACCAGCAGCGGCATCTCGCGGCTCTCGCCGCCGGCGAAGGTGAATTTCACCCGCCGCTCGCCCAGTTCTTCCACGTTGCGCACGCCGGCGAACAGGGAACGGTAAAACGGCCGGCCGGCGGCGGTGAGAGTGCGGAAAGACCAGACAACATCGGCGGCGGTGATGGCGGCGCCGTCGTGCCAGCGCGCCTGCGGGTGCAAGTCAAAAACCACCCACGAGCGGTCGGCCGGCCAGGTGATGCTTTCGGCGATCAGACCGTAGGCGGTGTACGGTTCGTCGGCGCTCAGCGCGAGCAGGGTTTCGTTGGCGGTGATGAACGGAATGACGGCCGCGCCGGAGTCGGTGGTGGCCGGGCTGCCTTTGGCGATGTAGGGGTGAAAACTGTCAAATGAACTCTCCCGCGCCAGCCGCAAAACGCCGCCCTTGGGCGCGCCGGGGTTGACGTAGTCAAAATGGGTGAAGCCGGCGGCGTATTTCGGCTTGCCGTGCATGGCGATGGCGTGGGCGGTGGTGACGGTGTCGGCGCCGGAGGTGGTGGTTGCAGTACCGAAGACGGTGACGGCGATGAGCGCGGCGGAGATGGAAATGGCCGGGGCGGTTTTCACATGCGTTAGTATAAACGCCATGACCGCGAATGCCGCCACCTGGTTTGCGCGCCGGCTGTTGCGGTGGCAGCCGCGGCATGGGCGCAATGATTTGCCGTGGCAGAAGTCGCGCGATGCTTACCCGGTGTGGCTGGCGGAAATCATGCTGCAGCAGACGCGGGTGGCGGCGGTGGTGCCGTATTACGAGCGTTTTGTGCGGCGTTTTCCCGATGTCCAAACCCTGGCCGCCGCGCGGCGCGATGAGGTGATGCACCACTGGGCCGGCCTCGGCTACTACGCCCGCGCACGCAACCTTCACCGGGCCGCGCAGGTGGTCGCCGCGCGCGGCGGGTTTCCCGGCAGCCTGGCGGAGATGCAAAAACTGCCCGGCATCGGCCGCTCCACCGCCGCCGCCGTTCTCGCCCTCACCCTCAACCGGCCGCACGCGATACTGGACGGCAACGCGCGCCGGGTGCTGTGCCGGTTTTACAAAGTGCGCGGCCCGCGCGCCGGCCCCGGCGCCGCGCAAACCGAGCGGCTGCTGTGGCGCATTGCCGGGCGCAACACGCCACGGCGGCGCGCGGCGCGCTACACCCAGGCGATCATGGATTTGGGCGCCACGGTTTGCGTACGCGGCGCGCCGTTTTGTGAGCGCTGCCCGGTGGCGCCGCGCTGCCGCGCCCGGCGCCACGGCGTTGCCGCGCAACTGCCGGCCGCCGCCAAGCGCAAACCGCTGCCGGTGAAGGCGGTGCGGATGATTTTTGTGCGCGATGAGCGCGGGCGGATTCTGCTTGAGCGGCGCCCGGCGCCCGGCATCTGGGGCGGCTTGTGGACTCCGCCGCAGTGCGCCATGGAGGAGGACTGCCCGGCGGCGTTGGAAAAAAGATTTGGCATTAAAATTAAAACGGAGCCGGCCGGTGAAGTTCTGCGCCACGGCTTCACCCACTACATTTTGGAAATCACCCCGGTGCCGGCGCGGGTGGCGGGCTTTACCGGCAAAGTCATGGAGCGGCCGCCGGTGGCCTGGTATGAGCCGGCCGGGCCGCAGCGGCTGGGGCTGGCGGCGCCGGTTAAAAAATTGCTCGGGGTTTATGATGGAAACCGGTGACTCACTTTAACAACGCGCAAAAGAAAAAACGCGCATAATCGCCGCATGCCCCGCACCGTCCACTGTGTTGTGCTGAAAAAAGAGGCCGCCGGTTTGCAGTCGCCGCCGTGGCCGGGGGAACTCGGGCGGCGGGTGTTTGAAAATGTCAGCGCCGAGGCCTGGGGGCGGTGGCTTGCGCACCAGACCATGCTGATTAATGAAAAACGCCTGAGCCTGGTGAAGCCGGAGCACAAAAGTTACCTTGCCGCGCAAATGGAAAAATTCTTTTTCGGCGGCGAAGTGGACCAGCCGGCCGGTTATGTCCCGGCGGATGAAAACAAGTAACCGCGCCGGCAGCCTGCGATGAACTACCTGGCCGGCGAAACCAGCCCCTACCTTCTGCAGCATGCGCGCAACCCGGTGGACTGGCATCCGTGGTGCGAAGAAGCGCTGGAGCGGGCGCGGCGCGAGGATAAATTAATTCTTTTGTCGGTGGGCTACTCGGCATGCCACTGGTGCCATGTGATGGCGCACGAGTCCTTTGAGGATGAAAAAACCGGCGCGCTGATGAACCGTTTATTTGTGTGCATCAAGGTGGACCGTGAAGAACGCCCCGACCTGGACAAGGTTTACCAACTCGCCCACCAGTTGATGACCGGCCGCCCCGGCGGCTGGCCGCTGACGGCGTTTCTCACGCCGGACCGGCACACGCCGCTGCTAATCGGCACTTACTACCCGCAAACCCGCCGCCATGGCATGCCGTCGTTCACCGAAGTGATGGAGGCGGTGGAGCGGCATTACCGGGAAAACACGCGGGTTGCATCCGAACACCACGATGCATTGCTGCGCGCACTCGCGCAAACCGAGCCGGCCGCGCCACCGCCGGAGTGGATTCCGGACGGGCGGCCGTTGCACATGGCGGCGGTGGAAATTGCGCGGCAGCATGATTCGGTGCACGGCGGTTTCGGCGGCGCGCCGAAGTTTCCCCATCCCACGGCGGTGGAATTTTGCCTGCGCGAAAGCGCGCGCGGCGGCGGTGAGGGTTTGCGGGCGGTGGCGATGCGCACTTTGCGCGCCATGGCCGCCGGCGGTTTTAACGACCAACTCGGCGGCGGTTTTTACCGTTACACGGTGGACGCGGCGTGGAACATTCCGCACTTCGAAAAAATGCTCTACGACAACGCGCAACTGCTGCCGCTGTACGCCGATGCGCACCGTCTGAGCGGTGACGCTGAACTGGCCGCGGTGGCGCACCGCACCGCGCGGTGGGTGATGGAGGAAATGCAGGATGCCGCCGGCGGTTATTACTCGTCGCTGGACGCCGACTCCGAGGGCGAGGAGGGCAGGTTTTATGTCTGGAGCACGGCGCAGGTGAAAGAAATTTTGTCCGCCGCCGAGTGGCGCGCGGCGCGGATTCGTTACGGCATCGGCGGCGCGCCGAACTTTGAGGGCAAACATCACCTTTACCTGCACGCGCCGTTGGAGGCGGTGGCGCGGGAGTTGTCGGTGGACATTGATGCGGCGAAAGAGATACTGGCCGGCGCAAACAAAAAACTTCTCGCAGTCCGCGCAAAACGAGTGCGCCCGGGCCTGGACGACAAAATTTTAACTTCATGGAACGCAATGATGATTCGCGGCATGGCCCATGCCGGCGGCATCCTGGGGCGCGAGGATTATCTGGACTCGGCGCAGCGCGCGGCGGATTTTCTGCACCGGGCTTTGTGGACCGGCGGCCATCTGTTCGCCACCAGCCGCAATGGCGAGGCGCGGTTGAACGCGTATCTGGACGATTATGTTCTGCTTGCGGATGCGCTTGTTGAATTGGTTTCGCGGCGCTGGAATGCGGATTACCTGCGCTGGGCGGTGGAACTTGCCGATGTTGTTCTGGCGCGTTTTGCCGACGAGGATGGCGGCGGTTTTTATTTCACCGCCGACAACCATGAAAAATTGCTGCACCGCCACAAGCCGTCCACCGACGATGCCGTTCCTTCCGGCAACGGAGTCGCGGCGCGGGTTTTTGCCGCTCTTGCGCGCCTGGCCGGGGAGAAAAAATACGGTGACGCCGCCGGCAGCGCGCTGAAAATGCTGTGGCCCGGCCTCCGCCGCCACCCTTTCGCCCACTGCTCGGCGTTGTGCGCGCTGCAGGAGCATCTCAGCCCGGGGAAATTAATTATTCTGCGCGGCGCGCCCGGGGATATGGCCGAATGGCGGCGCACGGTGGCGCACATCGGCGACCCGTTTGCGCTCATGCTCAGCATCCCCGCCGGTGAAAAAAACCTGCCCGGCCTGCTCGGCGAATGCAAGCCCCGGGGCGCGGTCACGGCATATGTGTGCGAGGGTTTTCAGTGCGGCGCGCCGCTGGAGGAGTTGCCGGTACTGGTTAAAATTCTCGGTGGCGGCTGAGGGTTTGTGCTAATGTGCCGTCGGCCGCCGGCCAGATTATGAACACTGTTTTCAAAAACGGCATTCGCGTTTCGGGCTCCATGGACCGGGGCTTTGCGCAAATTCTGAGCGCTGAGGCGCTTGATTTTGTCGCCGAGTTGCACCGTGCATTTA
Organism: Gammaproteobacteria bacterium; assembly: GCA_028817275.1. Classification (GTDB taxonomy): domain Bacteria; phylum Pseudomonadota; class Gammaproteobacteria; order Arenicellales; family Spongiicolonaceae; genus Spongiicolonus; species Spongiicolonus versatilis. The sequence goes on along the minus strand of JAPPPZ010000054.1, from coordinate 22,846 downwards.
ATGCACGGCGCATGGAGTTGCTTGAGAAGCGGCACATTGCGCAGGGCCCGCGGGGCCGGGCGCTGGATTTCGACCCGGCGACCCGGGAGATTCGCGACAGTGACTGGCACGTCGCCGATGCGCCGCCGGATTTGCACAACCGCCGGGTGGAAATCACCGGCCCGGTGGACCGCCGCATGATGATTAACGCGCTCAACTCCGGCGCGCAGGTTTTTATGGCCGACCTGGAGGATGCGCAATCGCCGGTGTGGGAGGGAATTGTTCACGGGCAGATTAATTTGCGCGATGCGGTGCGGCGGCAACTGGCGTTCACCAGCGATGCCGGCAAGCGGTACGAATTGAACAAAGACACCGCCACCCTGCTGGTGCGCCCGCGCGGCTGGCATCTGCCGGAGGCGCATGTGCAAGTTGATGAAGAGGAAATTTCCGGCGCATTGTTTGATTTCGGCTTGTATTTTTTTCACAACGCCGCCGAGGCCGTCGCGCGCGGCAGCGGGCCGTATTTTTACCTGCCCAAACTTGAGCATTACCTTGAGGCGCGGCTGTGGAATGATGTGTTCAACAAAGCCCAGGACATGCTCGGCATCGCGCGCGGCAGTGTGCGCGCCACCGTGCTGGTGGAAACCATCAGCGCGGCGTTTTACATGGATGAGATTCTGTACGAGTTGCGCGAGCACGCCTCCGGTTTGAACGCCGGCCGCTGGGACTACATTTTCAGTTTTATTAAATACTTCCGCGGGCGCCCCGATTGTGTCCTTCCCGACCGCGCCCAGGTGACGATGGCGGTGCCGGCGATGCGCGCCTACACCGAACTGCTGGTCGCCACCTGCCACCGCCGCGGCGCCCATGCCATCGGCGGCATGGCGGCGTTCATTCCCAGCCGCCGCGACCCGGCGATTAACGCGGTGGCGATTCCAAACGTGCGCAAAGACAAGGAGCGCGAATCTGCCGGCGGTTTTGACGGCACCTGGGTGGCGCACCCCGACCTGGTGCCGGTGGCGAGGGAGGTTTTTGACCGCGCCCTCGGTGATGCGCCGCACCAGAAACATGTGCACAGCGATTGCGCGGTGACGGTGACGCGGGAGGACTTGCTGAACCCGGAGGTGCCCGGCGGAAAAATCACCGAGCGCGGCATCCGCGAAAACACCAGCGTCGCGCTGCAGTATTTAAACCACTGGCTGGGCGGCACCGGCGCGGCGGCGATTAATAATTTGATGGAGGACGCCGCCACCGCCGAGATTTCCCGCTCCCAGTTGTGGCAGTGGATTCGCCATGCCGTGCCCCGCGACGACGGCGTCAAGGTGGACGCCGCCCTGTATAAAAAAATCCGCGAAGAAGAGTTGGCCGCCCTGGGCGGCGCCGGCAAACAGCACTTCGGTGAAGCCGCGCGGCTGCTGGATGAGATTGTGCTGAGCGGCGAGTTTGTGGAATTTCTCACCCTGCCGGCCTACCGCTCGCTGCTGAAGTTGTAAAAAAGCAAGGGCGGAGCCCGGCATCCCGGACTCCGCCCTTTCATTAATGGCGATGGCGGCGGCGAATTAGTTCGGCGCAAACACCGTGACCGTTTCCAGCCGGCCGTCGCTCACCACCCAGTGCTCAAACGTACCGCTGACATCGCCGTCAGCGTCGAACTCGTGGTCGCCGGCGGCGCCCACATAGTTGATGTCCTCGCCATCGCCGATGGCGCGCAGGGCTTTGGCGAATTCACCGGGTTTGATTTTGATGCCCGGCGCGTTGGTGACGTCGCGCAGGGCGTCGCGCACATCCACGCCGTCGCGGGAGTCGGCTTTGGCGACGGCCAGCAGCAGCACCATGGCGGCGTCGTAACTTGAGTCGATGAACGGCCGCGGCGGAAGTTCGCCGAAGGCCTTCTCGTAGTTGGCCCGAAAGATGCGCGAGGTGTCGGTCTCCAGCGCCTTGGGCGCGGTGCCGAAAGTGCCGTTCAAATACTGCGCGCCGATTTGGTCCACCACATCCTCGGCTTTCATGCCGTCGGTGAAGATGAACTTCTGGAACAGCCCTTCCTCCAGCGCCTGCTTGAGAATGGTGATGCCGCCGTCGTCGGGGTAGGCGATGAGCAGCAAGTCCTCGGCGCCGCTGTCGGCCGCGGAGGACAATTCGCCGCGGTAGGACGCCTTGCCCGGCTCAAACGGTTCGGAGGCAGTGACGCTGCCGCCGGCGCTTTCAAAGGCGTTGGTGAAACTCTCGGCCAGGCCTTCGCCGTAGTCGTTGTTGATGTAGAGGATGGCGACTTTGCTCTTGCCCTCCTGGCGGCTGACCTGCGCCAGCGCCACGCCCTGGAAAGCGTCGGAGGGCACGGTGCGGAACAGAAAATCGTCGTCGTTCAACCCGGTGATGGTGGGCGCGGTGCTGGCCGGCGAGACGGTGGGTACGCCGTCCACGCTGCTGACGCTCTGCGCCACCGGAATGGTGTTGCCCGACGACAGCGCGCCGACCATGCCCGACACCGCCGAGATGGAGGTGAGTTTCTTCGCCGCGTCAATGCTGGGCTGGGACTTGGTCTGGGTGTCGGCGATGATGATTTGCACCTTGCCGCCGAGCAGGCCGCCGGCGGCGTTGGCTTCGTTCACCGCCATGCGGACGCCGTTCAGGCAGGATTCGCCGTAGGCTTGCAGGCCGCCGGTGAGGGGCATCAGCGCGCCGATCTTGACCGGCTCGGCGGCGGTCGACGCCAGCGGCGCGCACAGGGCGGCGGCGGCGAGGGTGACGGTGGTGCGTCGGCAAGCCGACAGGAAGAGTGGAGTTTTCATAACTTGGCCTCCGGGTGGCGTAGAATGGACAGGAGCCGCGAGCATAGCGCGGCGCGGCGGGATTTTCAAGCGGCAACGGCGATGGCGGAGGCGGCGGTGGTATTCGGCGACATGCAGGCGTTGGCGGTTTTTGCGGCGGCGGCGACGGTGCTCATTCTGATGCCCGGCGACAATCTGTTCCTGATGGCGCAGAGCATGCTCCACGGCCGCGGCAAGGGCCTCGCCCTCGCCCTTGGCCTGACGCTCGGCAACACCGCCCACACCACGGCGGCGGTGCTTGGTGCGGCGGTGATTTTCCAGACCTCGGCGGCGGCGTTCACCGTGTTCAAGGTGCTGGGAGTGGGGTATCTGCTGTTCCTCGCATGGCGGACGGTGCGGGAATTTGGCGGTGCCGGGGGTGGAAACGGTGATGCCGCCGGCGGGGCTGACGGTGGCGGGGGCGCCAATGGTGATGGCCGGGCCGCACATGCTGCCGGCCGCCGCAGCCTGTTCTTTCGCGGCTTGCTGATGAACGTGCTGAACCCCAAAGTGTCGCTGTTTTTTCTTGCTTTCCTGCCCCAGTTCGTCCCGCCGGGGGCGGAAGCGCCGGGCGTATACATGGCCTCGCTTGGCGGCGTATTTGTGCTGCTGACGGCGCTGATTTTCTCCGCCATCGTCCTGCTCTCGGCCCGCATCGGCGCCCTGCTGCGGCGCAACCCGGCGGTCAACCGTTGCCTGGCCTGGCTGACGGCATCGGTCTTCGTCGCGCTGGGTCTGCGGCTGGCGGTAGCGGAGAGGTAAGTGGTCCCCAGGACAGTGAAAGCCGCCGATTTGTACGGCATCCTGAAACCGCCGCCGGGCGCGCCGCCGTTCACATGGAACGGGCGATCGAGGAAACTCTGCTTGAGGACGACCTCAGAATTCGCCGGCAATACCCCGGTGAAGGTGAGGGCGGTGAAGCCGGGAACGAATACCCCAAAGCCGCCGAGCCGGCCGCCGGTTTCCAGTCCAAATGAAAGGGCTGGACGCCAGCATCCTGCTGCGTTACCTGCTGGATGACGACCCGGTGCAGTCGCCCGCCGCCACACGGTGGATACTCCGGGAATGCAGCCCGCAGTCGCCGGGCTTCATCAACCACATCGTGCTCTGCGAGTTGACTTGGGTGCTGTGCAAACACTTGCTGCATTGCCCTGAGTTCCGCTTCCAAAACCCCGAAATGGTATGGCGCGCAGTGGACGCACATGAACAACACAACCGCGACATCGCCGACACTTTAATCAACGCCACCAACCGCAGCCACGGCTGCACCGCCACCGCCACCTTCGACCAGCACGTCTCACGGGCGGCGGGGTTTGTGCTGGTGCGCTGATTGCTCAGAAAAACACCCGCTGATTAAACACATTCTGCAGAAAGAACAGCGCGACGAAGCACAGCAGGGCTGAGATGAGCGGCGTTGTTACCCAGCCGGCGGCGATGGCGGCCAGGGTGCGCCAGCGGATGTTGCGGCGGTTGTGGAGCAAGCCGAGGCCGACCACGGCGCCGACCACGGCTTGCGAACTGGACACCGGCACCAGCGGGATGGTGGGCAGGCCGGCGCCGGCGAGCAGCGACTCCAGGCCGCGCGAGGCGAACATGAACAGCACCACCGAGTGCGCTACCACCACCACCCACGCCGCCACCGCCGACATCTCCGACAGTTCGCGCCCCACCGTCATCATCACGCGTTTGGAATAGGTGAACACCCCGACGCTGATGGCGACGGCGCCGAGCAGGAACAGTTGCTGCGCCGAGCTCATGCCGATGCCGCCGGCACTGAACTCGGTGAACGGCGACACCGGCACGAACACGCCCATGACATTGGCGATGTTGTTGGCGCCCAGGCTGTAGGCGCCGAAGGCGCCGGCGGCGATGAGGGCGGCGCGGGCCAGGGCGTCCTGGCGCAGCAGGTGCAGGCGCGCCCGGCGCAGGATGGCGGCGGTGGCCTGGTAGAGCGGAACGGCGATGAGCCCGGCGGCCAGCGGGCAGGCCACCCAGGTGCCGACGATTTTGGTCAGCGTGGCGGTGTCGGTGGCGGCGCCGCTGAACAGGTTCCAGCCGATGATGGCGCCGACGATGGCCTGGGTGGTGGACACCGGCAAGCCGGCGCGGGTCATGGCGTAGACTGTGGTGGCGGCGGCGAGGGCGGCGGTGAACGCGCCGGGCAGGGCGTTGATGCTGCCCAGTTCACCAAGCGTCCCGGCGGCGCCGGCGCCGCTGATAACGGCGCCTAACACCACGAAAATGCTGCACACGACAGCGGCGGTGGTGAACCGCACCATGCGGGTGCCCACCGCGGTGCCGAAGACGTTGGCGGCGTCGTTGGCGCCCAGGGACCAGCCGAGAAACAGGCCGCTGGCGAGGAACAGGAAGACGGTGAAATCCATGCGTGCGCCCCGGCGGCGGCCCCCGGCCGGCCTCAGATCTTGCGCTTGATGGCGTAGATCGCCAGGCCGTCAGCCACGTCCTCGGCGGTGTTGGCGATGATGTCGATCTTCTCCACGAAATAGGCGAGGTGGCGTTTGTGGGCGAGTTCCAGGTCGTGGCCGAAGATCTGCCGCTGCAGCGAGGTGCTCAGGGTGTCGGCCTGGGTTTCGTAGAACATCACCTTGCTGTTGTGGTCGCGCACCGCCTGGGTGTCGCGGAAGAACGCGCGCGCCGAGGCCACCGCCGACTCGACGCAGGTGACGACGGTTGCGGTGAGTTGGCGGAAGCCATCGTTGAACTGCCGCGGAATGTCCGGTTGCTGGATGGAAAAGCGGAACAGGTTGCCCTCGTACATGTTAATCAGGTTGTCCATGTCCTCCAGCAGCCGCAGCACATCGCCGCGCGCCTCGGGAATTAACGTCTGCGCATACAACTCGGTCTCCACCGCGCGCCGCAGGTTGTCGGCGCGGCTTTCCACCTTCTCCTCGTCGCGCAAAAAATTCTCAAATTCCCGGCACGCGCCGTGGCCGAGGTAGGTGTCCACCGCGCTCTTAAAAATGAGCCCGGCCTCCACCACCTTGTCCAGAAATTCATCAATCTGCCCCTCCAGCACCCGCGTACGGCCGAAAAGGGAGGAAGGTTTTTGCACAAGTTGCATGGCGAGGGTGAGGGTTCGGCGGCTGCTTTTGCAATCAAATATAAAAAATTTTTCCGCGCCAGTCAACAAACCCGCGCCGCTGCCGCCGGCGGCAAAGTTGCAGTCACCCGCCCCGCTTCATCCACGCCAGAAACCCGGCCACATCGGCCCCCGCTTCCAGCCCCTGCGGCAGGCGCGGGCAGGGTGAGGGTTCGGCGGCGGTCCGGCGCAGGGGAATTTCGCCGGCCCAGACCGGGAAAGTGTAATCCTCCTCGTCGTCCGCCGGCGGGCCGGTGCGGATTTTGGCCGAGGTTTCGCTGAGCGTGGTCCACATGACGGTGGTCGCTTTTAATTCCTGCGCGGTCGCCGGGCGCAGGCTGTCCCAGCGGCCGGGGAACAGGCGCTCAACAAAAATTTTCAACTGGCGTTCTTTCTCGGCCGCATCGTCCACCTTGTTTGCCCGGCCGAGCACCATCACCGAGCGGTAGTTCACCGAGTGGTGCATGCCGGAGCGCGCCAGCACCAGGCCGTCCATGTGACTCACCGTCACGCACACCGCCGCATCCTTAACCGTGCGCAGCATTTTGCTGGCCGAGGAACCGTGCCAGTAAATTTTTTCACCGTCGCGCCAGTGCATGGTGGGCGTCACCATGGGCTGGCCGTCAATGGCGTAGCCCACATGGCAGAACATGGCCTCGTCAATAAATTTGCGAATCACCGCCGGGTCGTAGCGCGCTTTGTGCGGGGTGCGGCGGACGCGGACGCGCTCGGAAAAGGGGCGGTGTTCACTCATCGTGTTATGATAACAAAATGGCGCGGCACTTGGCGGAAGCGGCGGAACTGCATGCAATGCTGAACGCGCCGCGCCTGCGGCTGTTTGACTGCCGCTTTTCCCTTGCCGACCCGCAGCGCGGCCGTGCCGATTACGGCGCCGGCCGCATCGCCGGCGCGTTGTACGTTCACCTTGACCGGGACCTGGCGCAAAACCCCGGCGGCGGCCGCGGCCGCCACCCGTTGCCGGCGATGCAAACTTTTGCGCGCACTCTGTGCCGCCTCGGCCTTACCGCCGGTGACCATGCGGTGGTTTACGACGACGCCGGCGGCGCCATTGCGGCGCGGATGTGGTGGATGCTGAGATGGGCCGGGCATGAGTCGGCGCGGTTGTTGAACGGCGGATTGCAGGCCTGGCTGCGCGCCGGTTATGCGCTGGACACGGCGCCGCCGCCTTCACCCCCGCCGTCCCAGTTCACCGCCATCGCCGATGACACGTTGACCGTGAACACCGTTGACGTGGAACAGCGCGCGCAAAAACGGTTCGTTTTAGTGGACGCCCGCGCCGCCGCGCGCTACCGCGGCGAAAAAGAACCGATTGATGCGGTCGCCGGCCACATTCCCGGCGCGCTGAATTTGCCGTTTGAAGAAAATCTGGATGGTGACGGCCGCTTCCTTGCGCCGCAAAAATTGCGCGAGCGTTTTGCGCGCATCGGCGTGAGTGAAAAAAACGCCGCTGCCGTTGTGCACATGTGCGGCTCCGGCGTCACCGCCTGCCACAATGTTCTGGCCATGGAATGCGCTGGACTCAGCGGCTCGCGCCTGTATCCCGGCTCGTGGAGCGCGTGGGTGGGCGGCGGCGCGCGCGAGATTGCGCGCATCACCAGCGCGCGGCGATGAACAGCGCCAACTCGGCGGCGATCCACCACATCACGCAGCCGATGGCGAAATTTAAGACGCGCCAGGTGGCGGCTTTGCGGAACAGCGGAATCACCAGCCGCGCGCCGTAGCCGAGGGCGAAAAACCACACCACCGAAGCCAGCGCCGCGCCGCCGGCAAACGGCGCCTTGTCGGCCAGCGAAAGAGTACCGGCGATGCCGCCGATGACAATGACGGTGTCCAGGTAAACATGCGGGTTGGGCACGGTGAAAGCCATGGCCAGCGCCAGGGTTTTGCCGAGTCCGGCGGCGGTGTCACCATCCGCGGCGTGCAACTTGTCGCCGCCGCGCCATGAGTGGCGGAATGAATTGCAGCCGTACACCAGCAGAAACAGGGCGCCGCCGGCGGCCAGAACGTTGGTGAGCATCGCCGACGAACTGAACAGCACGCCGAGTCCCATCACGCCGACCACAATCAGCAGCGCGTCCCACAGCGCGCACACCGCGCACACCGCGAACACGTGTTTTTTCATCAGGCCCTGTTTCAGCACGAAAGCGTTTTGCGCGCCGATGGCGATGATGAGTCCGCCGCCGAGCAGAAAACCCCGCAGGGCGGTTTCGAAAAAAGCATGAGTATGCACGGCGGCCTCAGGGTCGGCGTGGTAGTATAACCGCCGCTGCCGAATGTTGTTATACTCGGCGCGGTTTTTCCCCGATGAAGATTCACGAATACCAGGCCAAAGAAATTCTGCGCGCCCACGGCGTGGCCACGCCGCGCGGTGTGGCATGTTTTTCGGTGGACGAGGCGGTGGCGGCGGCGCGCGAATTGGGCGGTGATACATGGGTGGTGAAGGCGCAGATTCATGCCGGCGGGCGCGGCAAGGGCGGCGGAGTGAAGGTCGCCAAATCGGTGGATGAAGTTCGCGAGCACGCCGCGCGCATTCTCGGCATGACGCTGGTCACCGCGCAAACCGGCCCGGCCGGGCGCGAGGTTAAACGCCTGCTGGTGGAAGAGGGCGTGGCCATCGCCCGCGAGTTGTATTTAGGCATCGTCACCGACCGCCGCGGCCAGCGCGTGACGGTGATGGCGAGTTCCGAGGGCGGCACCGAGATTGAGGAAGTGGCCGCGCAAGCGCCGGAAAAAATTCACCGGGCGACGGTGCCCCCGGCCGGCGGACTTGCCGAGGGTGAGGCCGCCGCGCTGGCAGAAAAAATCGGTGTGCCGAAAAATTCGCAAGGCGATGCCGTTCAATTTTTAACCGCGCTGCTGCGCGCATATGAGGAAACCGATGCGTCGCTGGTGGAAATCAACCCGCTGGTCCTCACCGCCGGCGGCAAACTGGTCGCGCTGGATGCAAAAATGACGTTTGACGACAACGCGCTGTTCCGCCAGGACGGCATTCGCGCCTTGCGCGACCTGGACGAGGAGGACCCGGCCGAGATTGAAGCCTCCAAGTTCGGCCTCAGTTACATTTCCCTGGACGGCAACATCGGCTGCCTGGTCAACGGCGCCGGCCTGGCCATGGCGACCATGGACATCATTAAATTGTACGGCGGCGCGCCGGCCAACTTTCTCGACGTGGGCGGCGGCGCCACCGCCGGGCAGGTGAGCGCCGGTTTCCGCATCATGCTTAAGAATCCAAGCCTGAAAGCAATTCTGGTCAACATCTTCGCCGGCATCATGCGCTGCGACGTGATTGCAGAAGGCATGGTCACCGCCGCGCGCGAGACCGGCCTGAGCCTGCCGCTGGTGGTGCGCCTCGCCGGTACCAATGTGGAGCAGGGCCGGGAAATCATCAAAGCCAGCGGCCTCAGTATCATCGCCGCCGACACCATGGCCGACGCCGCCGAAAAAATCACCGCCGCCGCGGCCTGAGCAACCGTCACTTTTAACACTGTAGCCGCCACTTTCACCGTCGCAACCACCGTTTTCATGTCCATCCTAATCAACCGCGAAACCCGAGTCGTCACCCAGGGCATCACCGGCAAGACCGGCGCGTTTCACACGAAGAACTGTCTGGACTACGCCGCCGGCCGCGAGTGTTTTGTCGCCGGCGTCACCCCCGGCAAGGGCGGCGAGAGCGTGTACGACGTGCCGGTGTTCAACACCGTCGCCGAGGCCCGCGACGCCACCGGCGCCAACGCCAGCGTGATTTACGTGCCGCCGCCGTTTGCCGCCGGCGCCATTGACGAGGCGGTGGACGCCGGCATGGAGGTGGTGGTGTGCATCACCGAAGGCGTGCCGGTGCGCGACATGGTGCGCACCCGCGAGCGCATGCGCGGCCGCGGCACGGTGCTGGTGGGCCCCAACTGCCCGGGGGTGATTACGCCCGGTGAGATTAAGATCGGCATCATGCCCGGCTACATCCACCGCCCCGGACCCATCGGCGTGGTGTCGAGATCCGGCACCTTGACCTACGAAGTGGTGGCACAACTCAGCGAACTGGGCCTCGGCCAGTCCACCTGCGTCGGCACCGGCGGCGATCCGGTGAACGGCGTCAAGCATCTGGATGTGGTGTGCATGTTCAACGACGACCCGGCCACCGAGGGCGTTGTCCTGTGCGGCGAGATCGGCGGCAGCGACGAGGAGGACTGCGCCCGCTGGATCGCCGAAAACATGAAAAAACCGGTGGTCGGCTTCATCGCCGGCCTCACCGCCCCGCCGGGCAAGCGCATGGGCCACGCCGGCGCCATCATCTCCGGCGGCAAGGGCACCGCCGAGGAGAAGATCGCCGTACTGGAGGAATGCGGCGTCAAAGTGGCGCGCAACCCGGCGGATATCGGCAAGTTAATGAAGGCCACCCTGGGCTGAGATGGCGGCGACGGTGACAGCGGCGCAATGACGGCCACCGCCAAATCCATCCGCCGCCGCGATGCAGTGGACGCCGCCGCCCTGGCCCGGCGGTTCCCGTCACTGCACCCGGTGCTGGCGCGGGTCTACGCCGGGCGCAGTGTGCGCGACGAGAGCGAGTTGGACTATTCGCTGTCGCGCATCCCGCCGCCGGACAGTTTGCGCGACATTGACGCCGCCGCCGGCATCCTCGCCGATGCCGTGGAAGCGCAGGCCGCCATCACCGTGGTCGGCGACTACGACGTGGACGGCGCCACCAGCACCGCGCTCATGAAGTTGGCGCTTGAGGCCTGCGGCGCGGCTGAGGTGCGCTATTTTGTTCCCGACCGCTTTACCCTGGGCTACGGCCTCAGCGCGGAGGTGGCCGAGGCGGTGGCGGTGAAACTTCAGCCGGATGTACTGGTCACCGTGGACAACGGCATCTCCAGCCACGCCGGCGTCGACCGCGCGCATGAGCACGGCATCACCGTCATCGTCACCGACCACCACCTGCCCGGCGACTCGCTGCCGCGCGCCGATGCCGTGGTCAACCCCAGCCGCGCCGACGACGGTTTCCCCGACAAAACCCTGGCCGGCGTCGGCGTGGCGTTTTATGTGCTGCTCGCCCTGCGCGCCCGGCTGCGTGAGCGCGGCTGGTTCAAGGACAGTGGCCGCGCTGAGCCAAATCTGGCCGACTACCTGGACCTGGTGGCGCTCGGCACCATCGCCGACATGGTGCCGCTGCAGTACCTCAACCGCATTCTGGTGCGCTCCGGCATGGCGCGGATATGCGCCGGCAGGTGCCGCCCGGGGATTCGCGCGCTGCTCAAGGTGAGCGCGCTGCAGGCGGAAGAGGTGACGGCGCGCGACATCGGATTTCGCATTGCGCCGCGCCTGAACGCCGCCGGCCGGCTGGCCGGGATGAACATCGGCGTGGACTGCCTGTTGGGCGATGACGAAAAAACGGTCAACGAAATCGCCGCGCAACTGGATGAACTTAACCGGGAACGCCGCAGCACCCAGGAACAAATGCAAGCCCAGGCCGAGGAAATCATCGGCAGCCTTGATATCGCAAAAAACGGCGACATTCCCGCCTTGTGTTTATACGACCCGCGCTGGCACCAGGGCGTCATCGGGCTGGTCGCATCGCGCCTGAAGGACGCCTACGGCTGCCCGTGCGTGGTTTTCGCCGGCCACGACGAAGAAACATTAAAAGGCTCGGCGCGTTCCATTCGCGGCGTGCATGTGCGCGACTTGTTTGCCGGCATTGCCGCCCGGCGGCCGGATTTAATCAACCACTTCGGCGGCCACGCCATGGCTGCCGGCCTCAGCATTCGAGCGGAAAATTTTGCCGAGTTCGCCGCCGCTTTCACCGAGTCCGCCGCATGCCACGCCGAGGCGCGCGCCGCCAACCGCGCGGTGGACAGCGACGGCGCCTTAGGCGAGGGCGACTTGTGTTTAGGCGTTGCCCGGCAACTTGCGGCCGGCGGCCCATGGGGGCAGAATTTCCCCGAGCCGCTGTTTGACAACGAGTTTGAAGTGCGCGCGGCGGAGTGCGTGAAGTCGCGCCATCTTAAATTGCAACTGGCGCTGCCCGGCGGCGCGCAGACACTGGAGGCCATGGCGTTCTCGCACCTTAATGACGGTGATGCGGCGCCGGCGTACGAAAAAGTGCACGCCGCCTACCGGCTGGACGTGAACACCTGGCGCGGGGAAAAAGTGCAACTGGTCATCGAACACCTGCAACCACTGTAAAACCTGAGGAGAAACCCATGGACATTCTTGCTTTTGACATTGAAACAATTCCCGACCTTGAGAACGGCCGGCGCATTTACGGACTCACCGACGCCGACGAGCGCGACATCGGCGAGGCCATGTTCGCCAAGCAGCGCGAGAAAAGCGGCGGCAGCGATTTTTTGTCGGTGCACCTGCACAAGGTCATCGCCATGGCCGTGGTGTACCGCCGCGGCCGCGACCAACTGCGGGTATCGGCGGTGGGTAAAGAGCAGGACGGCGAGAAGGACATCATCGCAAAATTTTTCAAGGGGCTGGAGTTCACCCCGCGGCTGGTTACATGGAACGGCAGCGGTTTTGACTTGCCGGTGCTGCACTACCGCGCGCTGCTGCACGGCGTCGCGTCGCAGCGCTACTGGGACACCGGCGAACACGACCGCGAGTTTCGCTGGGATAATTATTTCAACCGCTACCACTTCCGCCACACCGACCTGATGGATGTGCTGGCCGCCTACAACCCGCGCGCGTTTGTTTCCCTGGACGAGGCGGCCATGCTGCTGGGCCTGCCGGGCAAGTCGGGTATGGACGGCAGCAAGGTTTGGGGGAAGTACCTGGCCGGCGACATTCAGGGCATCCGCAACTACTGCCAACTGGACGCACTCAACACGTATTTAATTTACCTGCGCTGGGAATTAATTCGCGGCAATTTCACCGAGCGCAAGTGGCGCGAGGAGTGCGACCTGGTGCGCGAAAAAATGCAGGACGCAAACCTGCCGCACTTCAACGAGTTTCTGGATGCATGGCACAAGTCCGAAGCCCAGTTGCCCGGGCCGGAGCCGGGGAATGAGAAATAGTTTGCGGCGGGGGTGGAAAAAATCGCCGCCGGTGGGGGCCGGCGGCGGTGGGGATTAGTTTAATGCTTTTCTATGTCGATAAACCCTGTTCCGCCACGGTGCCATTTATGCTCCTCGCCGCTGACAAACTCCTTAATCCAATGGCCGTGCCGTTTGCCGTCGACATATTCACCTTTCAGCCGCCGGCAGTCCGTCCACCTCGGGGAATTCCGTCCAATGCCCCTGCTTCCACCCCTGTTCGTCGGTGAGGTTATGGTCGGCGAAAGCCGGGGCGGCGAAAATGGTGGTTGCAGGTGCAGAAATGGTGACTGCAAGGTCGGAAATGGCGGCGTTGGCAACTATCATGGCGGAATTAACGGTACTGCTATTGGCAGAAACAACACCGTCAGCGGCGGTAACAGTGCTGAAAGTTGCATGACGACAACTGTTTTTCCCGCCAACATTTGGGCCGGCGGTGGTTTTTGTGTTATACTGCCGCCATTCCAACCGAGAACTTCACCATTCCCGCCGCCGAAAACCGCCGCCGGCCCGGCGCCGACTGAGGTGACCGCCATGACCGATGCCCCCGACCTTGAGCGCATTTTGCGCCAGCGGCGAGCGCGAGCAGAACGCTGGCGCAGACATGAGGAGTGGATTGACGGTGACTTGTCCGTTCACGACCTGCTGAAGGACACCTGTACTTGTTTGGAAAAGTTGACGGAAAACGCCGACTTTATCAACGCAGCCGACCCCACAACCCGCCGGCGGGTTAAAGCCGCGCTTTCCATCCTGCAGAGAACCAGCAACCGCTTGAACTGGGAAGAGCGAAAAGCCATGGGCGGGCCGTGCTGCTGCTTAGCGGACGAGGAAGAAATCAAAGAACTGAGTCTGAAGTGTTGCGGGCAAAAAGAACCGTGCTGCTGAACGTCAACCGAGGACGGCGTGTGCGTCGGCAGGGAGACTCACCGCCGGGCGCGGAAAAATTCGCGCAGTAAATTGGCGCTTTGCTCGGCGCACAGGCCGGTTTCCACTTCGCAACGGTGGTTTAACTCGCCGGCTTGCAAAAGGTTGAACACACTGCCGCCGCTGCCGGCGCGGGGGTCATGGGTTGCAAAAACCACCCGGGCGATGCGGGCGAGGACGATGGCGCCGGCGCACATGGGGCATGGCTCCAGGGTGGTGTAGAGGGTGGCGGCGGGCAGGCGGTAATTTTTTTGGTCCGCGGCGGCGGCGCGCAGGGCGGTGACCTCGGCGTGGGCGGTGGGGTCGCAGGCTTTGATGGTGGCGTTGCGGCCTTCGCCGATGATGGCATCGCCGACGGTGACCACGGCGCCCACCGGCACCTCGCCGTCATCAAAAGCCTGGCGCGCAAGTTGCAGCGCGCGTTGCATAAAGGACTGGTCTTGCGGCGTCATTCCCATTCAATGGTGGCCGGCGGCTTGCTGGAAATGTCGTAGACGACCCGGCTGACGCCGCGCACTTCGTTGATGATGCGGCCGGCGACAGCGCGCAGCAGCGGCCAGGGAATTTCCATGCAGTTGGCGGTCATGAAATCGGCGGTCTGCACCGCGCGCAGGGCGATGACATATTCATAGTTGCGGCCGTCGCCCACCACGCCCACTGACTTCACCGGCAAAAACACGGCGAAGGCCTGCGCGGCGACGTCATATAAATCGTGGCGGTGCAATTCCTCCATGAAAATTTTGTCAGCGCGGCGCAGGATGGCAGCAGACTCTTTTTTCACCTCGCCGAGAATGCGCACGCCCAACCCGGGGCCGGGGAACGGGTGGCGAAAAACCATCTCGCGCGGCAGGCCCAACTCCATGCCGATTTGCCGCACCTCGTCCTTGAACAATTCGCGCAGCGGTTCCAGCAGGCGGAGTTTCATGCGCTGCGGCAGGCCGCCCACGTTGTGGTGCGATTTAATGACATGCGCGCCGCCGCCGTCGGCCTTGCCGGCGGATTCGATGACATCGGGGTAGATGGTGCCCTGGGCGAGGAAGGAAATATTTTTCAGGCGCGCGGCTTCGCGTTCGAAAATTTCCACAAATAATTTGCCGATGATTTTTCGTTTTTGTTCCGGTTCGGTGACGCCGCCGAGGGCGGTGAAAAATTCTTCAGCGGCGTCCACCCGCGTGACTTGCACGCCGAGGTTTTCGCGCAGCACCGACATCACCTGGTCGCCCTCACCGGCGCGCAACAGGCCGGTGTCCACAAAAACGCAGTGCAAACGTTCACCCACGGCACGCTGGAGCAGGGCGGCGGCCACCGAGGAATCCACGCCGCCGGACAATGCCAGCAGTACGTTGCCGCCGGCCGTTTTGGCGCGCATCTGTTCCACCATGCCGGCGGCGATGTTTTTGACTTTCCAGTTGGCGGCGCAGCCGCAGATGCCGCGGACGAAGTTGCGGAGAATTTTTGCGCCGTGTTCGGTGTGGGTGACTTCGGGGTGGAACTGGACGCCGTAGCGGCGTTTTTTTTCATCGGCAATGGCGGCGCACGGTGCGTTGTCGCTGGCGGCGGCCCGGGTGAAGCCGGGCGGCGGCTTGGTGACATGGTCGCCGTGGCTCATCCACACGTTGAATTGCTCGCCGCTGCCGAAACCGTCAAAAAGCGCCGAGGGGTTTTGCAGAGTCAACCGGGCGTTGCCGAACTCGCGCTTTGCGGATGCCTCCACCGCCCCGCCCAGTTGCCGCGCCATGGCCTGCATGCCGTAGCAGATGCCGAGCAGCGGTACTCCGAGTTTGAAAATTGCCGGGTGTACTTGCGGGGCGTTGGCGGCGGTCACCGTTTCGGGTCCGCCGGACAGGACAACCCCTTGCGGGGCGAATTTTTGCATGCGCGCCGGCGGCGAATCCCAGGGGAAAATTTCACAGTAGACACCCAACTCGCGGATGCGCCGGGCGATGAGGCGGGTGTATTGCGCGCCGAAATCTATGATGAGGACGCGCCCGGCGTGGGCGTCGGCGGCGGGCGCCGGTGGTGCAGGCGCCGCCCTCACCGCTCAGCCGCCGCGCTGGTAGTTCGGCGCTTCCTTGATGATGGAGACATCGTGCACATGACTCTCGCGGACGCCGGCGCCGCTGATGGCGACAAACTTTGCATTGGCGCGCAACGCCCTGAGGTCGGCGCTGCCGGTGTAGCCCATGCCGGCGCGCAGGCCGCCCATTAACTGGTGGATGATGTTGACCATGGCGCCTTTGTACGGGACTCGGCCTTCAATGCCTTCCGGCACCAGTTTGCCGGCGCCGACGCCCTCCTGAAAATAACGGTCGCGGGAGCCTTTTTGCATGGCGCCGTAGGAGCCCATGCCGCGGTACGATTTGTACGAGCGGCCTTCAAACAATTCAATCTCGCCCGGCGCCTCGTCGGTGCCGGCCAGGAGGCCGCCGACCATGACCGCGCCGGCGCCGGCGGCCAGGGCCTTGACGATGTCGCCGCTGGCACGGATGCCGCCATCGGCAATCACGCCCACGCCGCTACCGGCCAGGGCGCCGGCGACGTCGCTGATGGCGGTGATCTGGGGGACGCCGACGCCGGCGACGATGCGGGTGGTGCAGATGGAGCCGGGGCCGATGCCCACCTTGACCGCGCTGGCGCCGGCTTCGGCCAGGGCCAAGGCGGCCTCGGCGGTGGCGATGTTGCCGGCGACGATGTCCACGCCGGGGTGGGCGGCAGCCGCCGAGCGGACGCGGTCCACAACGGATTTGCTGTGGCCGTGGGCGGTGTCCACCACCACCACGTCGGCGCCGGCGTCCACCAGGCACTGCAGGCGGTGTTCGCTGTCGGCGCCCACGCCGATGGCGGCGCCGGCCACCAGCCGCTGATGGCGGTCCTTGCAGGCGGCGGGAAACTCGGTGGACTTCTGGATGTCCTTGACGGTGATCAGGCCGCGCAACTCAAAGGCGTCGTTCACCACCGGCAACTTTTCAATGCGGTGCTCGTGCAGCAGGCGCACCACCGCCTCGCGCGGCGCGCCTTCGGGAACGGTGACCAGCCGCTCGCGGGTGGTCATCACCGACTTCACCGGCGCGCTGAGCCGGGTCTCAAAGCGCAGGTCGCGGCCGGTGACGATGCCGGCCAGCCGCCCGCCGTCCACCACCGGCACGCCGGAGATGCGCATCTTCGCGGTCAAATCCAGCACTTCGCGGATGGTGGTTTCGGGGGTGACGGTGATGGGGTCGCCGATGACGCCGCTCTCGGATTTCTTGACCGCGCGTACCTCCCGCGCCTGGTCCTCGGGCGACATGTTGCGGTGGATGACGCCGACGCCGCCCTGCTGCGCTATGCAAATCGCCGCCGCGGCCGAGGTCACGGTGTCCATGGCCGCCGAGAGCAGGGGAATGTTCAGCCGCAGCCGCGCCGTCAAATCCGCCGTCAAATCCACCTCGCGCGGCAGCACCGTGGAATACCCCGGCGCGAGAAGAACATCGTCAAAGGTGATTGCCTGCGGAAGGGGCTGCTCCATTGGCGGATTATACACGCCCGCCGCCGGGGGCGCGGGGTCAGGCGCGTTTCTTTTTCCTTTTCTCCACCCAGCGGTCGATTAATGGCAGGCAGGTGACGAAAAGCAGGACTCCGCACACCAGGACGACAAGAAGAATGCCGACCGCGTATCCGATGATGTCTTGCTCAGTCATTTTTATGTTCCTCCAGTCGTTTGATGTGCTGGTGCGTAATCCACGTGAGGCCGGCGCAGAAAACAGCGGCGACCACGGCGCCTGCAACGCCGGGCCAGAACATTATACCGAATTTGCCGGTATTAATGCTGTTGCCGAGCCAGCCGGCCAGCACCACGAGCACGGCAAAAGAAGCCAGCGCCCACCTTCCGAGAAAATCAATGCGCTTCTGCGCGCCCTGGGATGAAATTTCGTTCATGGAATCCTCCTTTCAGCGGGAAAAATCCACCATAAACAAAGGCGATTTCAAACTACTGTGACTGTGGTCACACTTTGGCAAATTTTTTCCACCCCGGCCGGAAAATGTGGCAAAAACGCCACATTTCCCCGCCCGCCCCCGGCAATGGAAAAATTGACAATTGTCAGGTAAGGTGCCCCCAAACCAAACCGCCGCCGGGCGGTGCATTCCCAATCACCATCACAGAGAGGACACCATGAGCGATCAACTTTCATCCTTGGTGACGATTTTCACCGAGTTTTACTACTGGCTCACCGTGGTGCTGATGTTTTTCATTCATGTGGGTTTTTGCTTGTATGAGGTCGCGGCCTCGCGCCACAAAAACCACCTGCACACGCTGATGAAAAACACCATGCTGATACCGCTGGTGACCATCACCTTCTTCTTTTTCGGCTGGTGGATTTATTTCGCCTTCCCCAACGGGCCGGGCATCATCGGCGGCCTGGTGGCGGCGCCGCATGCGGTGCCGTGGAGCGACGTCATGGGCGCGCACATGGGCGGCGGGGCCGATTTGGAAAACGGCTGGGCGCGCATCAACGGCGTGTTCTGGGCCGCGTTTCTGCTGTTCTCGTGGACCGCGGCGTCCATTGTCTCCGGCTCGGTGATTGAAAGAATCACCTCCGGCGGCTTCTGGATTTTGGCGGTGGCCATCGGCTCGGTGTTCTGGATCATCGACGCCTCGTGGGGCTGGCACGCCGAGGGCTGGATGGTGCAACTGCTCGGCTACCACGACGCCTACGCCTCCGGCGTCATCCACGCCATTGCCGGCGGCTTCGCCCTCGGCGTACTGGTGGTGCTGGGGCCGCGCATCGGCAAGTTCGCCGCCGACGGCACGCCGCGCAACATCAATCCGCGCAACCCGTGGCTGGTGGCCATCGGCCTGTTCATGATTTACACCGGCTTCTGGGGGTTCTATGTGGCGTGCAATGTGCCCATGTGGGATGTGCAGTCTGGCGACGGGGTTTTCTACTCGGCCACCAACATCTACCTGGCGCCCACCACCCTGAGCGCGATCACCTTTAACTTTCTGATGTCCCTGGCCGGCGGCCTGCTGGCCGGTTACTGGGTGTCCAAGGGTGACGCTTTCTGGACCTACTCCTCGGGCCTCGCCGGCATCATTGCCGCCTCGGCCGGCAACGACCTGTACCATCCGATCCAGGCCATGTTCATCGCCATCGTCGGCGTCATCGTGATGTACAAAATGCACTACTGGGTGGAGCGCCGCTTCAAGGTGGACGACGCCGTCGGCGCCGTTGCGGTGCACGGCTACGCCGGCTTCTTCGGCGTGGTGGTGGCCGGCTTCATGCTGTGGGGCTACCCGTCATCGCCCAACCCCGACTACGCCGCCATCAACCCGCTGGGGCAATTCATTGGCGCGGTGATTATGTTCGGCGTGCTCGGCTTCCTGCCGGGCTGGGTGATTGCCAAAATCATCCACGCCTGCGGCTTCCTGCGCATCCCGCGCGAGGTTGAAATCGCCGGCCTGGACACCGCCAACAACGCCGAGTTGGAGGCCGAGGCCCAGGCCGTCGCCGCCGCCGAGCGCAACTGACCATCCGCAACCTGAGGTTAACACCATGACAACCGGAGACTTCGCAAACTGGGCCGGCGCCATCGCCGACATCGGCCCCATCTATCCTTTTGTCGGCATGGAAGTCCCGCTGGTGATTGCCGGCGTGATTTTCTGGATCGCCTGGCACATCCGCATGATCCGCCAGGAGTCCGGCAAACTGGAAGAGGACAAACAAAAAGCCGCGCAGTAAAACGGCGGCAGCCTGAACTCAACAGGCGGCGCTTGGCGCCGCCTTTTTTTCGGCCGGAGGCTGCCGATGCGGGGCGCGGAATGACGGCCTGCAGTGCGAAAATGACGGGAATGGTGGTTTGGACTGCAGAAACGGTGGTTCGGCCGCCCTCGCCGCCGGCCGGCGGTATGCTATACTCTCCGCCCAACCACTTCACGGCGACATATGAGCGACTACGACCCCCATCAGCATCAGCGCGGCGGCATGGCGCTGGTGGTGCCGCGGACGCGGGCGCGGCGGCGGGTGCAGAAGCCGCGGCTGTACAAGGTGGTGCTGTTGAACGACGACTTCACCCCCATGGAGTTTGTGGTGATGGTGCTGATGGAAATTTTTTTTCATCCGCAGGAGGAGGCGGTGCAGATCATGCTGCATGTGCACCGCAAGGGCGCCGGCGTGTGCGGGGTTTATCCGAGTGAGATCGCCGAGACCAAAGTGCGCCAGGTGAACAATTTAACGCGCAAGCACCAGCATCCGCTGCGCTGCGTGATGGAGCCGGAGTGATGATTTCCAGGGAACTGGAGCGCTCCCTGAGCGTCGCGGTGAATGCCGCCCGCGAGATGTCCCACCAGGTCATCACTGTGGAGCACCTGCTGGCGGCGCTGCTGGACAACCCCAGCGCGGCCAAAACTTTGCGCGCCTGCGGCGGCAATTTGGAGGCGATGCGCCGCGACCTGAAAGAATATATTGACACGCATGTCCCGCGCATTCCCGAGGGGCGCGGCGACAAGCCGGAGCCCGGGGACGGTTTTCAGCGCGTTCTGCAGCGCGCCATTTTGCATGTGCGCGGCGCCGGCAGGAAAGAGGTGGTGGGCGCCAATGTGCTGGTGGCGATTTTTTCCGAGAAGGAGAGCCACGCCCTGCTGATTTTGCACAAGCAGGAAATCACCCGCCACGACGTGACCAATTACCTGGCCCACGGCATCACAAAAAATTTGCGCGAGCCGTCGGAATCGTACGCCCCGCTGCCGTCCGGCATGGATGAGGACGACCCCGGCTACGACGGCCGCGGCGACCCGCTGAAAACTTTTGCCCGCGACTTAAACGAACTGGCGCGGCGCGGAAAAATCGACCCGCTCATCGGCCGCGAGGAGGAACTGGAGCGCACCATTCAGGTGCTGTGCCGGCGCGGCAAAAACAACCCGCTTTACGTGGGTGAGGCCGGCGTCGGCAAAACCGCGGTGGCCGAGGGCCTGGCCGGAAAAATTGTCGCCGGCGAAATTCCCGAAACCATGGCCGAGTGCACGGTTTACTCCCTGGACATGGGCGCGCTGCTCGCCGGCACCAAATACCGGGGCGATTTTGAGCAGCGGCTGAAGGCGGTGCTGGCCGCCCTTGAGCGTTTGCCGAAGGCCATTCTTTTTATCGACGAGATTCACACCATCATCGGCGCCGGCGCCGCCAGCGGCGGCGCCATGGACGCCTCCAACCTGCTCAAGCCGGCCCTCGCCGCCGGCGACATTCGCTGCATTGGCTCCACCACCTACCAGGAATACCGGGGCATTTTTGAAAAAGACCGCGCGCTGTCGCGGCGCTTCCAGAAAATTGACATCGCCGAGCCAAGCGTGGATGAAAGCGTGCAGATTTTGTACGGTTTGCGCTCGCGTTTTGAACAGCACCACAACGTCCGCTACACGCGCCCGGCATTGCGCGCCGCGGTGGAGTTGTCGCAGCGCCACATCGGCGGCCGCTACCTGCCGGACAAGGCCATTGACGTGGTGGACGAGGCCGGCGCGCGGGTGCAACTGGGCCGCTTTGCCCCCGGCCGGCGGCGCAAAACCAGAACTGTGTCCCTGGCCGACATTGAGATGGTGGTGTCGCGCATGGCGCGCATTCCGCCGAAGCATGTCTCCGACTCGGACCGGAGATCACTGAAGAATCTGGAGCGCGACTTAAAGATGGTGGTGTTCGGCCAGGACCAGGCCATCGGCGCGCTGGCGTCCTCCATTAAACTCGCCCGCGCCGGACTGGACCAGCAGCGGCGGCCCATCTGCTCTTTTCTTTTCTGCGGCCCCACCGGCGTTGGCAAAACCGAAATCACCCGCCAGTTGGCGCTTGCCCTGGGCATTGAACTGGCGCGCTTTGACATGTCCGAATACATGGAGCGCCACACCGTCTCGCGCCTCATCGGCGCGCCGCCGGGCTACGTGGGTTTTGACCAGGGCGGGCTGCTGACCGACGCCGTCAGCAAGCACCCGCACTGTGTTCTGCTGCTGGACGAAATTGAAAAAGCCCACACCGATGTGTTCAACCTGCTGCTGCAGGTGATGGACCACGGCGCCCTCACCGACCACAACGGGCGCCAGGCTGATTTTCGCAATGTGATTATCGTCATGACCACCAACGCCGGCGCCGTGCAGACGTCGCGCGCCTCCATGGGCTTCACCCGCCAGGACCACAGCGGCGACGACACCGAAGCCATCAACCGCACATTCAGCCCCGAATTCCGCAACCGACTGGACGCTGTCATCCGTTTCAACCCGCTGGACCGCGCCACCATTTTGCATGTGGTGGAAAAATTTCTCATGGAACTGGAGCAGCAGATGGCGGAAAAGAATGTGCACTTCAGCGCCACCCCCGGCGCCGTGGCCTGGCTGGCCGACCACGGCTACGACGAAACCATGGGCGCCCGCCCCATGGCGCGGGTGATCCGCGAAAAAATTAAACGCCCGCTGGCCGACGAATTATTGTTCGGCGAATTGTCCGGCGGCGGCGAGGTGGCGGTGAAGGTGAAAGGCGGCAAACTTCACCTTAAAATAACCGCCGCGCAAAAAATCCCGGCCGCGGTGGCGGAGGAATGAATCGCGGTTGGCGCGCGCCGCAAAGCGCGACTTGGACGCCCTTGCCCCGCCAATCGCCCGCCGAATTGGTATAATCGCCGGAAGTCAACCAAGCCAACCGCCGAAATGTCCACCCGCATCGCCAAAAACAAAAATCTGAACCGCGCCAAAACGGCCAAAAAAGACGAGTTCTACACCCAACTGGCCGACATCGAGCGCGAGTTGGCGCATTACAAAGAGCACTTCCACGGCAAGGTGGTGCTGTGCAACTGCGATGATCCGCGGGTGAGTAATTTCTTCAATTATTTTTCCCGCAATTTTGAGTTTCTGCGACTCAAAAAACTGCTCACCACCTGCTACAAAAATCAGGAGCGTGATGTATTCAGCCGCCACGACAGCGAGCGGGCGATTTCGCTGGAATACTGCGGCGACCGCAACCAGAACCGCATCCCCG
>JAPPPZ010000075.1 GCA_028817275.1 Gammaproteobacteria bacterium | reverse complement strand
GGCTGACCGGTGGTTGCCGGCCTGCCGCCGCCCCCGCCGCCCCCACCGCCGCAGCCGGCAATCGCCGCCGCCATCACCGCCGCCATCACCGCCGGCAGCAGGCGGGGTTTGCGGTCGGGTTGTGCCGCGCGCGGGAGCATGGTTAACATAATGATACAAAAAATCCGACGCGGAGGCAGCGTAATGGAAACCAAAGCAGCAGTGGCGACGGCGGCGGGCGAGCCGCTGGTCATTGACAAAGTGCAACTGGAGGGGCCGCGCGCCGGCGAGGTGATGGTGGAAATCAAAGCCAGCGGCGTCTGCCACACCGACGAGTTCACCCTGAGCGGCGCCGACCCCGAGGGGCTGTTCCCGGCGGTGCTGGGCCACGAGGGCGCCGGGGTGGTGGTGGAAACCGGCGCCGGCGTCACCAGTCTCAAAGCCGGCGACCATGTCATCCCCCTCTACACCCCGGAATGCCGCCAGTGCGAGTACTGCACCAGCGGCAAAACCAACCTGTGCCAGGCCATCCGCGAAACCCAGGGGCGCGGCGTGATGCCCGACGGCAGTTCGCGCTTCTCGCGCGGCGGCGAGATGCTGCACCACTACATGGGCACCAGCACTTTCAGCAACTTCACCGTGCTGCCCGAAATCGCCGTGGCCAAAATCCGCGACGACGCGCCGTTTGACAAGGTGTGCTACATCGGCTGCGGCGTTACCACCGGCATCGGCGCGGTGCTCAACACCGCCAGGGTGCGCCCCGGCGACAACGTGGTGGTGTTCGGCCTCGGCGGCATCGGCCTGAATGTCATCCAGGGCGCGCGCCTGGCCGGCGCCGGCATGATCGTGGGCGTGGACACCAACCCGGGGAAGGAAAAGTTGGCCGGGCAATTCGGCATGACCCATTTCGTCAATCCGGCCGAGGCCGAGGGTGAACTGGTGCCGCACCTGGTCAGCCTGACCGGCGGCGGCGCCGACTTTTCGTTTGAGTGCATCGGCAATGTCACCACCATGCGCCAGGCCC
This sequence comes from Gammaproteobacteria bacterium, assembly GCA_028817275.1. Classification (GTDB taxonomy): domain Bacteria; phylum Pseudomonadota; class Gammaproteobacteria; order Arenicellales; family Spongiicolonaceae; genus Spongiicolonus; species Spongiicolonus versatilis. The sequence goes on along the minus strand of JAPPPZ010000075.1, from coordinate 33,725 downwards.
TGGAATGCTGCCACAAGGGCTGGGGCGAGAGCATCATCATCGGCGTCGCCGGCGCCGGCGAGGAGATCAGCACCCGGCCGTTCCAGTTGGTCACCGGCCGGGTCTGGCGCGGCACCGCTTTCGGCGGCGCCAAGGGCCGCACCGAGGTGCCGAAGATCGTGGACTGGTACATGGAGGGCCGCATCCAAATTGATCCGATGATTACCCACACCATGCCGGTGGAGGAAATCAACGAAGCCTTCGCGCTGATGCGGCGCGGTGAGTCGGTGCGCAGCGTGGTGCTGTTCTGAGCGGCCGGGCCGGCGGTGACGGTCTTCACCCCGCCGGCGGAAAGGCCCCGGTCTTCACCGAGGTCACGTAGTCGTTCACCGCCCCCCGGATGGAGTTGTTGCGCTGCATAAAATTAACCGCAAAAGCCGGGCTGGGGCCGGGGTAAAGGCCGAGGGCGTCGTGCAGCACCAAAATCTGGCCGTCGCAGCCGGCGCCGGCGCCGATTCCAATGACCGGGATGGTGAGGGTTTCGGCAACGGCCGCGGCGGCCGGCGGCGGGACGCATTCCACAACCAGCATCGCCGCCCCGCACTCCTGCAACCGCCGCGCGTCCTGCAGCAGTTGGCCGGCGGCGGCTTCACCCCGGGCCTGGGTTTTGTAGCCGCCGAGGCGGTGAAGGTGCTGCGGGGTGAGGCCGAGATGGCCGCACACCAAAATGCCGCGCGCGCTCAGGAACTCCACACAGTCCGCCGCCGCCGCGCCCTCCACTTTAACCATGTGCGCCCCGCCGTCACCGATTAACCGCCGCGCATTGCCGAAGGCGTCTTTGTTGTCGGCCTCGTAGGAACCGAACGGCATGTCGGCGACCAGCAGCGCGCTCCCGCTGCCGCGCGCCACGCAAGCGGTGTGGTAGACCATCTGCTCCATGGCGGCGCCTAAGGTGGAGGTTTTGCCGGCGGCGACCATGTCCACCGAGTCGCCCACCAGCAGCACGTCCACCCCGGCATCGGCCAGCAGGCGGGCGAAGGAAAAATCGTAGCAGGTCAGGCAGGCGATCTTCTCGCCGGCCTGTTTCATCTTGGTTAAAGTCTGCACGGTTTTCATCACCGCATTTTCGCACACAGAACCGTAAACCGCGCCGCGGCCGCGTTGCCCGGAGCCATCATTCCGGCGTACCGCTGGCCACTGCGCTGAGGAAACTTTCCACAAAAATTTTTTCGCCGCCGAATCCGTCGACGATGGTGTCGCGCCGCTCATGCTCCACGCTGATGCCGCCGCCGCCGGCGTCAATTGCCTGCTGCGTTGCAAGATTTTCGCACTGCAATGCTGCGTACCGCGCGGCCGCTTCCAGGGCCGGGAAATCTTTGACGCCGTTTTGGATATGCACCCGGTATTTTGCCGCGCCCACCGCGGTGACCAGCGCGCTGACCCGGCGGATGATGCCGCCGGCCACCGCGCCCACCGCGTTGCACACTGCAAAGTGTGGCGGGATTTCGCATTTGGTGTGCAAGCGCGCGGCGACATCGGCGTAGTAGGTTTCCGCCGCCGCGCCGACGCCGATGAGGGCGGCCTTGAGTTTAAGGCGGTGCTCCACCAGCGCGCCGCCGTTTTCGTCCAGCGCTTTTTTGTGCAGGAAATGGGCGCTTTGGTAGTCGCTTTCCACGCTGCCCGGCGAGTCGCTGTTAATGGCGGCGGCGCCGATGGCATGGGCCGAGCGGCGCACTAACATGCGGATGATTTTTTCCGCCAGGACTTTTTCACCGCCCCCGCCCCCGCCCTCACCGCCGCTGTTCGGTGACAGCCGCCGCAGCAGAATTTTTGCGCCGTTGACCGCCGCCTGGCGCGGCCAGGCCTGGTGCAGGCCGAGAATGTGGGCGGCGTCGGTGGGCGTCAGCGCGGCCACCACGGCCAGTTCCCGGCGGCGCAGATTTTCCAGCGCGCGCCCGCTGGATGCGCTGTCAAGCAACTTGTCCACCGCCAGCGGCCCGCCGCCGAGGGCGTCCCACACCGCCTGCTCGCTGCGCGACAGGCGGCCGGCGGCGGCGTTGCGCAAGCGCAGGGCAAAGCGGCCATGATGCTCGCGCGGCGGCTCTTTCGCCTGGTGCGCCAGCATCGCCGCCGCTTGCGGATAGCGCGCGGCCAGCAGGCACAGCGGCACCGCCCGGCGCGGGCCTAACGTTAAAAGTGAACCGTCCACCGCCACCTCGCTGTCGCCGCCGAGGCCCAGGGTGTGCACCGCCACCGCCTCCACCAACGTCCGCCAGCCGCCGACGGTGGCGCCGCCATGATCGAGCACCGGCTTGCCGCCGCGCAGCAGGGCGATATCGGTGGTGGTGCCGCCGATGTCGGAAACCACCGCGGTGCCGTTGCCGCCGGCGCCGGCCAGGTGGCGGGCGCCGAGGATGCTGGCCGCCGGGCCGGAGAGTATGGTTTCCACCGGCCGCCGCAATGCCGCTTCGGCGGTGATGAGGGAACCGTCACCCTGCACCACCATCAGCGGGGCGGTGATGCCGGTGGCGCGCAGCATGGCGGCGGCGGCTTCAATGAACTCGCCCAATAGCGGAATCAGCCGCGCGTTCAGCAGGGCGGTGAGGGCGCGGCGCGGGGCTGACAGGCGCGCGCTGAGTTCGTGCGAGCAGGTGACCGGCAGGCCGCACTGTTTTTCAATCAACTCCCGCGCCCGCAATTCGTGGCCGGCATTGCGCACCGCAAAGTAGCCGGCCACGGCGAAGGCGGCGGCGGCCGGCGCATGCCGCTCCACGGCGCGGGCCAGGGCGGCGGTGTCCAGCGCGGCCTGTTCGTCGCCGGCGGCGTTGTGGCCGCCGTCCACAAAAACCGCCGGTCCGCCGCCAAGGGCGAGGCCCAGGTCGGCGCGCTGCAAAATGCCGGGCGGCTGGCCAATCAGCAGCAGGCACGCCGGGCTGCCGTGGCCGGCGACGATGGCGTTGGTGGCGAGGGTGGTGGACAGGCCCACCAGCCGCACCCGGGAAACGCTGCCGGCCGGGGCGGCTTTGAAGACGGCGTCCACCGCTTTGGTGATGCCGGTGAGCAGATTGTCGCGGGTGGTGAGGGCTTTGGCGGAGGCGAGGACCGAAGTGGCGGCGCCGGCTGCCGGAACGGTGACTCCGGCGCCGGCGGCGGTGGCGAGGAGGGCGGCATCGGTGAACGTGCCGCCGGTGTCGATGCCGAGGGTGAGGGGCGACATTTACCCCCGCATGCGGCGGTTTCCTGCGTCGTACAAGGCGCGGAAACTGGCCCGGCACGGCACCCGGACGCCGCCGACTTCAATTTCCCATGCGCCGCTGTTCAAGTAGTCGTCGTCCACGCCGTCAGCGTGGCGGACATAGCCGAGGCCCACCGCCCCGCCCAGGGTGTGGCCGTAGGTGCTGCTCGTCAGGTGGCCGACAATCCGGCCGCTGCGCACCACCGGCTCGTGGTGGTACAGCACCGCCTGCGGGTCGCCGAGCAGAAACTGCGCCAGCCGTTTAACCCGGGGGCGGCCTTGGTCGGCGTCCTCCTGCGCCCGGCGGGCGGCGTCCATGCCGATGAAGCCGCCGCGCTTGCGGAAATTGCACACAAAGCCGAGGCCGGCCTCCAGCGGCGTGTCCTCGTCGCTGACGTCGTGGCCGAAGTGGACAAATTTCTTCTCCACCCGGCACGAGTCCATGGCGTGCATGCCGGCCGGGCGCAGGCCCAAACCCTCACCCGCGCGCGCCACCTCGTCAAAAGCGTGGCGCGCAAAATCGGCGCCCACAATTAACTCGTAGCCCAGTTCGCCCACGTACGAAATGCGCTGTGCGCGCAGCCGGCAGCAGCCGATCTCCAACTCACGGCTGGTGCCGAAGGGAAAATCCCCGTTGCCGAGGGCCTCGCCGCTGAGCGCCTCCAGCAACTTGCGGCTGTTCGGCCCCATCACGCCGAGGACGGCGTAGGCGGCGGTGATGTCGGCGACAGTGCAGCGCATCTCCTCCGGCACATGGCGGCGCAGCCAGTTCAGGTCGCGCACGTTGACCGTGGCGCCGCTGAGCACCCAGTAGGCTTGCTCATCAATGCGGCTGACGGTGAGGTCGGCTTCAATGCCGCCCTGCTCGTTAAGCCAGTGGGTGTACACCACGCGCCCGGCCTCCACATCCACGTCGGCGGTGCAGATTTTCTGCAGCGCATCGCAGGCGTCGCGGCCGTGGACAAGGTATTTGGCAAAACTGCTCTGGTCAAACAGCGCGATGTTTTCGCGCGCCGCGCGGTGCTCCGCCTCCCAGCAGGGGAACCAGTTCTGCTTGCCGAAGCCGTAGTCGTACTGCGGCTCCATGGACGGCGGGGCAAACCAGTTGGGGCGTTCCCAGCCGGCGGTTTCGCCGAAGCAGGCGCGGTGGCCGAGGCATTCGGTGAACTTCTCGTGCAGCGGCGAGTGGCGGACGTTGCGCGCGCTGCGGTACTGGCGGTGCGGATAGTGGCGGTCGTACAGCAGCCCCAGCGTCTCGGCCACGCGCCGCCGCAGGTAGACGCGGGTGCCCTGAAACGGCTGCATGCGGCGGATGTCGTTGGCCCACAAATCCATGGGCGGCCGCCCCTCGTCCATCCACCGCGCCAGCGCCTTGCCGATGCCGCCGGCCGACTGGATGCCCACCGAGTTCAGGCCGCAGGCGACAAAAAAATTGCCCACCTCCGGCGCCTCGCCGAGGTGGAACTGGTCGTCGGGGGTGAAACTTTCCGGCCCGCAGAAAAACTTGCGCCAGCCGGCGTCGCGCAGCAGCGGCACGCGCTCCATGGCCTCTTCCAGCACCGGCATCAACTGCTCCTCCATGCGGCCGGGCAGTTCGTCAAAGGCAAAATCCTCCGGCACGCCGTCCATGCCCCAGGGCCGCGCGTTGCGCTCAAAAGCGCCCACCAGCAGGCTGCCGGCGTCCTCGCGGTAGTAGGCGCAGTTGTCGTGGTCGCGCAACACCGGCAGTTTGTCCGGCAGGCCGGGCAGTTTTTCGGTGTGGGCGTAGTAGTGTTCGCAGGCGTGCAGCGGCACGTTGACCCCGGCCATGGCGCCGATTTCGCGCCCCCACAGGCCGCCGCAGTTGACCACGAAGTCGCAACTGACGTCGCCGGCGGTGGTGGCCACGCCGCGCACCCGCGGGTGGCGGCTGTTGCGGCCGGATGCGGTGCGGATGGCCGTCACCTTCACCCCCTCCACGCACACCGCCCCGCGCGCGCGCGCGCCCTTGATGAAAGCGGCGGTGACATCCACCGGGCTGGCCATGCCGTCGTCCGCCACCCAGGTGCCGCCCAGCAGGCCGCGGGTGCTGACGATGGGGCAGAGTTTTTTGATTTGGTCGGCGCCGATGACCTCCACCTGCGCCGCGCCGAAGGCGTTGTTCATGGAGGCCAGGCGTTTTAACTCCTCAAAGCGGTCTTTGCTGTGCGCCAGGCTGATGCTGCCGACCTGGCGGAAGCCGGTGGACTGCCCGGTTTCCTGTTCCAGTTCGCTGAGCAGCGAGGTGGAATACTGCGCCAGCATGGCCAGCGACTCGTTGGCGCGCACCGTGCCGATGAGCCCGGCGGCGTGCCACGTGGTGCCGCAGGAAAATTGCTTGCGCTCCAGCAGCAGCACTTTCTTCCAGCCCAGCCGCGCCAGGTGGTAGGCGACGCTGCCGCCCACCACCCCGCCGCCAATCACCACCGCCGAGGCGGACGAGGGAATGTCGGGGGTTTGGGTCGCGGCGGGCATGGCTTGGCTTTGTTGCAGGCGGCGATTATAAACCGCCCGGCGCGGAAAAATAAATTTGACGGCGGCGGTGCGGGTGTAGCGTCGCCCGACCGCCGGGAACGGCATCGCCAAACCCTTATCAGGGAGGACCAACTCATCCGCGCGCTTTATTTCGCCAGTGCGCTTCTGGTGACGGTTTTCGGCGGCGCCCTGGGCGGGCTCACCTGCATCGCCCATGAGCAGGGCGGCACGTTGGCGGCGCAGGGCGCCAAACTGACGGCGGTTTCGCAGCAGGTTGCATTGAATGCCAAGGCCATCGCCGCCACCGCCGCCATGATCAGCGTGCTGGATGCAAAGGTGGTCACTCTGGATAAAAAGGTGGACGCCCTGGACCGGAAACTGGATGCCGTGGACAAGAAGGCCGCCGCCTTGGACACCAAAGTCGTCACCCTGGACACCAAGGTAAACGCCATCACCTCCAAGTTGAACCAGGTCGCCGCCCAACTCTCCCGCCTGCTCCCCTGAGCCCCGCCCGGCGGGGCGCGGGAATCGGCCGCCGTTCCGCCCCCCGAAAAAACCCCCTACCCTCACCCTGCCGGGTTGTGCTATCCTCCCACGCATCAGGTTTTTCACATTCCTTCATATTTCGGGAGGTCTTGCCATGTCACTTCGTTATGGCTCTTGGTTCGCCGCTGTGGCGACGGTGGTTTTGTGCACGTTCAGCGGCGTCGCACTGGGGCAGCAGCCCGCGGTGGTCGTCAGCCCGACCTCGCTGACGATCGAGGTGGGCTCGACGGCGCAATACACCTTGAGTCTGACTGTCCAGCCAACCGCCGAGATGGCGGTCATTCCGAGCAGTTCGGATGAGATGATTGCCACGTTCACGACGGACGCTTTCAACGACGAACCGGTCTGGAGCAACGGCGATAACCGGGACTTCGCGTATACCGTGACCGTCACCGGCGTGGCCGTGGGCAGCACGACCATCACCCACAGACTCGACAGCGGCGCCGGCAATTACCCCAACAGCATAACGATAGCGGATGTGACCGTGACCGTGGCCCCCCGCTTCCCAATCGCCGCCGCCTCCAGCGTCACCGGCGCCGACAATACCGCCGCCGGCACCCAGGTCGGCGAGGATGTCGGCAATGCCGCCTTCACCGTCAGCGTCTCCGGCGAGGCGCCCACCGATGACATCACCGTGCAGTGGGCGGTCACCGGCGCCGGCACCGACCCGGATGCGCCGGCCTTGGTCCCCATCACCATCCGGGAGGACGACCCGGCCGAGCGGCAGGCGCAGCGGCAGGCGCGGGTGATGGCCCTGGGCACGGTGACCAACCAGGCGGTGGAGCGGCTGGGTGCCGGCATCATCCGCGGCCGCCTGACCCGTGGCGGCGCCGCCCGCCCGCCCGGCGATGTGCGCAGCCTCACCGTCGCCGGCCGGCGCATCAGCGCCGCCCGCCCCTGGGCCGCCAACCCCCGCCAGCGCGCCGCCCTGCCGGCCCAAGCCCCGGCCACCGCCGATGGCGGCGCCATGACCATGGCCGAGATGCTGAACACCAGCGCTTTCAGTCTCAGCAGCGTGAACGACACCCTCACCATATGGGGCGCCGGCGGCCGCACCAGCGTCAGCGGCACCATCCCCGCCACCGCCACCGGCAGCAGCACCACCTACGACGGCGACAACACCGCCTTCCACATCGGCGCCGAGAGTTGGGTGCGCGATGCGGTGCTGGCCGGCGTCACCCTCGGCTACACCGTCGGCGACCTGGACTGGACCGCCGGCAGCCAGAGCGGCAAAATCCGCAGCGCCATGACCAGCGTGCATCCCTACTGGGCGCGCTGGATCAGCGACGCCACCTCGCTGTGGCTGTCCCTCGGCTACGGCACCAGCAACCTCAAATACACCGAGGACAGCGCCACCGCCGCCCCCAAACTCACCGCCATGATGGCCAGCGGCGGCCTCAGTAGCCGCAGCGACGTCTTTGACGCCGCCGACGTCGCCCTCAACATCAACGTCGCCTGGGTGTCCAGCGACCTGGGCAGTGCCACCCTCAGCAACGGCGCGTTGCTGGACGGCTCCCACAGCACCGCGGTGCGGCTCGGCAGTTCGTGGGAATTCGGCTACACCATGGACACCCCCGGCGGCGAGTTGCGCCTGTTCGCCACCGCCGGCGCGCGCAAGGATTACAAAGACGCCAGCGACGCCATCGCCTACGAACTGGGCGGCGGCTTCCAGTGGACCGACAACCAGGGCCTCAACTTCAGCCTCGAGACCACCCGCCAACTGGACGGTAGCGCGCGCTACGAGGAGAACCACATCTCGGCCCGCCTGGCGCTGGACACCGCCTGGCAGGGCTTCGGCCTCGCCCCGTTCACCCGCATGGCCATGGACGCCTCCGGCGACCGCACCCTGGCCGGCGGCCTCAGCGTCCGCGCCGGCCAGCGGCTGACCCTGTCTCTGGAAACCGCCCTCAGCGACGCCAACCGCGCCGATTACCGCAACCTGTTCAGCGGCGAGTGGCGGTTCTAAGCCCGGCCGGTTGACTGGCGGCGGATTTTATGCGAGGGTTCGCGGCATGAGCGCAATGAGCACAGCGGCGGCGATTCCTGAGCGGCGGCCCGGCCGGGCGGCTTTGGGCGGCATGGCGCGCCCCCGGATTCAGCATAAAACCTGGTCCGCAGCCGCCGTGGCCGATGCCCTTGCGCGCCACCCGAAAATGCGGCTGAAATCCGGGGCGCTGCTGGAGGAACTAGACGTGGTCAAACTGGCCACCGAGGCCCACGAGAAAAAAGGCTTCAAAAGAGGCGAGCAGGGGACGGTGGTGGTGATTTACACCGACCAGGCCGGCAAGCCCGGCGGCCAGTTTATGGTGGAGTTTGACCACCGCAAAAAAAGACCGGACATGGAGGATCCTTTCTGCCATTTTCTCGACCTTGGCGAGAGCGAGGTTGAACTGGTCTGGAAAAGCGGCATGGGCTGAGCATGGACCAGGACGCTCCTTTCAGGGAGGGAATCATCGCGCCCGCGAAACTTGTGGACTATCTTCTGGAGACCCGGCGCAAGGATGGTGGACCCAAGGCGAATTTTTTCATTCACACCTGCGGTTTTTCCCGGCAAAGGCCGGGGGAGTTTGCACACGCCCTGCATGCGCAACTGGCCGGGGCGGTGTTTCTGGGGAAACGCCGCGCATCCAGTGGCGGCGTAAATTATGCTTTCTGCGGCAGCCTTCTCTCGCCGCGCCGGGGGAAAATCTGCATCACCAGTGTCTGGTGCATCAGCCGGGAAGGCGCGATCCCGCACTTCGTCACCGCCCGCCCGGCATGGGAAAAAGAACGTGAAATCCATGACGCAAAAAATGCTTGACATGCCGCCCCCAACCGTGAAAAACATGCCAACCATGACAATGCACAGTACAGCGGCAGCAATTCCTGAGCGGCGGCCTGGCCCCGGCCGGGCGGCGGTTTTTGGCGGTGCCACGCGAGCGCGGCCGAAATTGGGGGTGACCGAAGAGCACGATGTGGTCAAACTGGCCACCGATGCGCACGAGAAAGACGGCTTCAAAAAAGGCGCCGAGGGCACCGTCGTACTCATCCACGCCGATGCCGGCAAGCCGAGTGGCTGGTACATGGTGGAGTTCAACTCCCTCGAGGAAATTCTCGATGACAACATTCTCGATCTCCACGAGAGCGAGGTTGAACTGGTCTGGAAAAGCGGCATGGGCTGAGCATGGACCAGGACGCTCCTTTCAGGGAGGGAATCATCGCGCCCGCGAAACTTGTGGACTATCTTCTGGAGACCCGGCGCAAGGATGGTGGACCCAAGGCGAATTTTTTCATTCACACCTGCGGTTTTTCCCGGCAAAGGCCGGGGGAGTTTGCACAGGCCCTGCACGCACAACTGGCCGGGGCGGTTTATATTGGCAAGCGGCCGGGCCGGCGCGGCACCAACTACCGTTTCTGCGGCAGCATCCTCTCGCCGCGCAAGGGAAAAGTCCTCATCACCCCCATCTGGCACATCAGCGCGGAGGGCGCGACTCCGCATGCCCGCGCGGCGAAGAAAAAGGAGGCGGAAATCTACCGGCGCGGCGGCGTTTGACAGGCCCTCACCGCCGCCGGCCCCGGGCTTGACATGCCGCCCGGGGTTGTGCCATGATTGCCTGACCCTGCTTTGGGGCTTGATTATGCACAAAGTTAAATGCGGCTTGATTCAGATGAATCTCAAAGGTGACGCCTCCATGCAGCCGGAGGAAATTCGGCGGCACATGGTGGAGGCGCACCTGCCGCTGGTGGCCGAGGCCGGCGCGCGCGGGGTGCAGGTTTTGTGCTTTCAGGAGGTGTGGACGCAGCCGTATTTCTGCCCCGGGCAGGAGCGCAAGTGGTATGCCGCCGCCGAGCGCATTCCCGACGGCGACACCACGAAATTGATGCAGGAATGCGCGGCCAGGCACAACATGGTGATTGTGTCGCCGATCTACGAAGAGGACATGCCCGGCGTTTACTACAACACCGCGGCCGTCATCGACGCCGACGGAAAATACCTCGGCAAATACCGCAAAACCCACATCCCCCATGTGGACCCCGGCTTTTACGAAAAGTTTTTCTTCAAACCCGGCAATCTCGGCTACCCGGTGTTTGACACCGCCTACCTTAAACTCGGCGTCTACATCTGCTACGACCGCCACTTCCCCGAAGGCTGGCGCGCCCTGGCGCTGAACGGCGCCGAGTACATCGTCAACCCCTCGGCCACCGTGGCCGGCCTCAGCAAGTATTTGTGGGAACTGGAGCAGCCGGCCTCGGCCGCGGCCAACGGCGTTTTTATCGGCGCCATCAACCGCGTCGGCCGGGAGGAGCCGTGGGCCGAGCGCATGGGCGAGTTTTACGGCTCCAGTTACATCGTCAACCCGCGCGGCAAAATTGAAGCCCAGGCCAGTTACGACCAGGACGAGTTGCTGGTGCACGACATTGACCTGGACATGGTCCGCGAAGTGCGCGACCTGTGGCAGTTCTTCCGCGACCGCCGGCCCGAGACCTACCGCAACCTTGCGGCGGTCTGAACCACCGTTTCCCAAACTCCAACAACCATTTCCCGACCCCCAACCACCAACTCAGGAGGCGCCACCATGATCAGCACAGTCCGCACCGTCGGAGAGCACCACGAACTCGCCGCCGGCGATGACGTTCTCAACAGTCCACGCTACAACAAAGACATCGCCCCGACCACCGCCTCGGTGCGCACGTGGAAGACCTGGAACTTCGCCGCCCTGTGGGTGGGCATGTCCATCTGCGTACCCACCTACACCCTGGGCGGCGTGTTGACCGCCTATTTCGGCCTGTCGGTGGGCGAGGCGCTGTGGGCGATCTTCCTCGCCAATGTGATTATCCTCATCCCGCTGTGCCTGAACGCCTATCCCGGCACCAAATACGGCATACCGTTTCCAGTGCTGTTGCGCTCCTCTTTCGGCGTGCTCGGCTCCAACGTACCGGCGCTGATTCGCGCGCTGGTGGCATGCGGCTGGTTCGGCATTCAAACCCTGTTCGGCGGCCTTGCCATCCACTTTTTTCTCTCCGCGCTGTTCCCGGCCTGGGGTGAACTCGGCGGCGTCGGCGAGGTGTGCGGTTTCGCCATTTTCTGGGTGCTCAATGTATGGGTGGTCATTCGCGGTTCCGAGGCGATTAAAAATCTGGAGGCTTTCGCCGCCCCGCTGCTGCTGATTGTGGGCCTGGGCCTTTTGGTCTGGGCCTACCCGCAGGCCTCGGTCACCGAACTGCTGGCGCAGGCGCCCAAACGCCCGGCCGATGCCTCGCTGTGGGGGTATTTCTTCGGCGGCCTCACCGCCATGGTCGGCTTCTGGGCGACGCTGGCGCTGAACATTCCCGACTTCTCGCGCTACGCCGAGTCGCAGCGCGCCCAGGTACGCGGCCAGATCATCGGCCTGCCGGTGACCATGTTTCTGTTCGCCGCCCTCGGCGTGATCCTGACCGCGGCCTCGGAGACCCTGGTGGGCGAGACGGTGTCCGACCCCATCACCCTGATTGGCAAAATCGACAGCCCGTTGTGGGTGGCGGTTTCCATGGTGATTATTATTCTCGCCACCCTGTCCACCAACGCCGCGGCCAACGTGGTGGCGCCCACCAACGACTTCCAGAATGTCGCGCCCCGCGTGATTAACCAGACGCGCGGCGTGCTGCTCACCGGCCTGGTGGGCATTCTGCTGGTGGGCTGGGAGTTGCTGAAAAAACTCGGCTGGCTGGATTCCGATGTCAGTGTGGAAAGTTTGTATTCCAACTGGCTTATCGGCTACTCCAGCCTGCTCGGCCCGGTGGCCGGCATCATGATCGTGGACTACTTCATCGTCCGCCGCCGTGAACTGGATTTGCCCGGCCTGTACCAGGACGGCGTCTACCCGGCGTGGAACACCGCCGGCTTCGTCGCCTTTCTGGTGCCGGTGGCGCTGACTTTTGTCGCCCTGTTTGTGGAGCAGATCGGCTGGTTTTACAGTTACGGCTGGTTCACCGGCTCCCTGCTCGGCGCGGTTTTGTACTGGGTGATGAGCATGTTCGGCGCCCACAAAAACACCGCCGCCGCCCCGGCCGGGGCCTGAGCACCCGGAGCCGCCGCCATGCTGCTGGTTAAAAACGGCACCGTCGTCACTGCCGACCAAACCCGCCGCGCCGATGTCCTGTGCGACGGCGGCCTGATCCGCGCCGTGGGTGAGGGTTTGGCCGCCGAAGCCCCGGCCGGCGCCGAGGTCATCGACGCCGGCGGCCAGTTGGTCATGCCCGGCGGCATTGACCCGCACACCCACATGCAACTGCCGTTCATGGGCACCGTGGCCAGCGAGGACTTCTACACCGGCACCGCCGCCGGGCTGGCCGGCGGCACCACCATGATCATTGACTTCGTCATCCCGGCGCCCGAACAGCCGCTGATGGAGGCGTACCGCCAGTGGCGCGAGTGGGCCGAGAAGGCCGCGGCCGATTACAGTTTCCACGTGGCCGTCACCTGGTGGGACGACTCGGTGCACAAAGACATGGGCACGTTGGTGCGCGAGTGCGGGGTCAACAGTTTCAAGCATTTCATGGCGTACAAAAACGCCATCATGGTGGATGACGAGATCCTGTTCCGCAGTTTCACCCGCGCCTGGGAGTTGGGCGCCATCGCCACGGTGCACGCCGAGAACGGCGATGTGGTGTTCCAGTTGCAGCAAGAGTTGCTGGCGCGCGGCATCACCGGCCCCGAGGGCCACCCGCTGTCGCGCCCGCCGGAGGTGGAGGGTGAGGCCACCAACCGCGCCATCCGCATCGCCCAGGTGCTCGGCGTGCCGGTGTACATCGTGCATGTGTCGGCCCGCGAGTCGCTGCAGGCCATCACCCGCGCGCGCAGCGAAGGCCAGCGCGTGTTCGGCGAGGCGCTGGCCGGGCATCTGGTGGTTGACGACTCGGTGTACTGGAGCGACGACAAGGAATTCGCCGCCGCCCATGTCATGTCGCCGCCGTTCCGGCCCAAGCACCACCAGGACGCGCTGTGGCACGGTTTGCAAAGCGGCAACCTGCAAACCACCGCCACCGACCACTGCTGCTTCTGCGCCGACCAGAAAGCCATGGGGCGCGACGACTTCACCCGCATCCCCAACGGCACCGGCGGCATTGAAAACCGCATGGAAATTTTGTGGGACGAGGGCGTCAACAAAGGCCGCCTGACCATGAACGAATTTGTCCGCGTCACCTCCGCCAACACCGCGCAGATTTTCAACATCTACCCGCGCAAGGGCGCCATCGCCGCCGGCAGCGATGCCGACCTGGTGGTGTGGGACCCGGCCGCCACCAAAACCATCTCGGCCAAAACCCACCGCCACAACGTGGACTTCAACATCTTTGAAGGCCGCACCGTCACCGGCTGCGCCAGCCACACCGTCAGCGGCGGCAAAGTGGTGTTCGCCAACGGTGACCTGCGCGCCGAAAACGGCGCCGGCAGGTACGTAGACCGCCCCTCGTTCCAGTCCACCGCCCTGGGCGACGCCCTGGCCCGCCGGGCCGAGCGCAAGACCCCCGCCCCGCGCAAGCGCTGATTCCAAAACCCTGGTTAACCGGAGGCCGAAAATGAAGCGCCCTGCAAACCCCAGCCCCACCCTTGCCGCCGCCCTGTGGCCGGCGGCCGCTGCTCCGCCGGGCCAGGCGGTGCGCGCGGTGCTGCTGGTGCTGGCCGGAGTGGCGCTGTTGACGGTCTCGGCCCGGGCGCAGATTCCCTTCTGGCCGGTGCCGGTGACCATGCAGACGTTCGTGGTGCTGGCGCTGGGCATGGTGTACGGGCCGGCGCTGGGCGTGACTTCGGTGGCGGCGTATTTGGCGGCCGGGGCGGCCGGGTTGCCGGTGTTTGCCGGCACGCCGGAGAAAGGAATCGGTTTTGCATACATGTTGGGCCCCACCGGCGGTTACCTGGTGGGCTTTATCGCCGCCGCCTGGGTGGTGGGCCGCCTGGCGCAATTCGGCTGGGACCGCCGGGTGGCCGGCACCGTGGCCGCCATGGTGGCCGGTAATTTTCTCATCTACGCCTGCGGCCTGCTGTGGTTGGGCGCCGTCATCGGCTGGGACAAGCCGGTGCTCAAGGTCGGCATGCTGTTGTTCCTGCCCGGCGATGCGCTTAAAATTGCCCTCGCCGCCGCGCTGCTGCCGGCGGTCTGGCGGTGGCGGCGCTGACTTTCACCCTCATCCATGCCAACACCGGCTGAAATCGAGAAGAACTTCACCGACATCCACCCGCCGCTGAGCGGCCATGGCGGATTGGTGGAAAGCGCGCGCTGCTACTTCTGCTATGACGCGCCGTGCGTCAGCGCCTGCCCCACCGGCATTGACATTCCCGGCTTCATCCACCAAATCCGCAGCGGCAATGGTGACGGCGCGGCGCGCACCATTTTGCGCGCCAACATCATGGGCGGCATGTGCGCGCGCGTCTGCCCCACCGAAATTTTGTGCGAAGAGGTTTGCGTGCGCAACAAACCCGGCGACTCGCCGGTGCGCATCGGGCTTTTGCAGCGCCACGCCACCGACCCGGTGCTGGAGCGCGGCGTGCAGTTTTTCCGCCGCGCCGAATCCACCGGCAAGCGCGCGGCGGTGGTCGGCGCCGGCCCGGCCGGCCTCGCCTGCGCGCACCAACTCGCGCTGTTCGGCCACGCCGTCACCGTGTTTGAAAAACAAAAAAAGCCCGGCGGCCTGAACGAATTCGGCATCGCCGCGTACAAAACGGTGGACGATTTTGCGCGCCGGGAAGTGGAATACATTCTCGCCGTCGGCGGCATTGAGATGCGCGCCGGCGCCGAACTTGGCCGCGACATTACGCTGGAAGAATTGCGCGGCGAATTTGACGCGGTGTTTTTGTCGCCCGGACTCGGCGGCGTCAACCGCGCCGGGGTGGAGGGTGAGGGTTTGGACGGCGTCATGGACGCGGTGGGTTTTATCGCCGCCCTGCGCCAGGCCGAAGACAAGTCGCGCATTAAAGTCGGCAAAAAAATTGTGGTCATCGGCGGCGGCATGACGGCCATCGACATCGCCGTGCAGACGCGCAAACTCGGCGCCGAGGAAGTGACCATCGTCTACCGCCGCGGCCCGGAGGACATGCGCGCCAGCCGCCACGAACAGGATTTCGCCCGCTCCAATGGCGTGCACTTCCGCTGCAACGCCCGCCCGGCGCGCTTCATCGGCGAAGGCACGGTTCGCGCGGCCGAGTTCACCGTCGACGGCGGTGAAACCATCACCCTCGCCGCCGACATGGTGTTCACCGCCATCGGCCAGGCCCTCGGCGGCGGCATTCCCGAAGGCCTGTCCACCGCCGATGGCCGCATCAGCGTCACCGCCGACCGCGCCACCTCCATCCCCGGAGTGTGGGCCGGCGGCGACTGCGTGGCCGGCGGCGACAACCTCACCGTCACCGCCGTTGAAGACGGCAAAGTGGCGGCGCGCTCCATTCACCGGTTTCTCGGCGGCGGCCATGGCTGAGCTCAGCGTCAACTTCGCCGGCATCCGCGCGCCCAACCCGCTGTGGCTGGCCTCGGCGCCGCCCACCGACAAGGCCTACAACGTCAACCGCGCCCTGGAGGCCGGCTGGGGCGGCGTGGTGTGGAAGACCCTCGGCGAGGACCCGCCCATCGTCAATGTCAGCGGCCCGCGCTACGGCTACATGCACGGCGGCGAACGCCGCCTGCTCGGCTTCAACAACATTGAATTAATCACCGACCGGCCGCTGGCGGTGAACCTGCGCGAGGTGGCCGAGGTGAAGAAGAACTGGCCGGACCGCGCGCTACTGGTGTCGGTGATGGTGCCGATGAAAGAAGAGTCGTGGGCCGACATCGTGGCGCGCATTGAAGACGCCGGCGCCGACGGCCTGGAACTCAACCTCGGCTGCCCGCACGGCATGTCGGAGCGCGGCATGGGCGCGGCGGTGGGGCAGGTGCCGGAATACGTGGCGCAGGTGTGCGCGTGGTGCAAGAAACATTCGCGCTTGCCGGTGGTGGTCAAACTCACCCCCAATGTCACCGACATCCGCCAGCCGGCGCTCGCCGCGCAGGAGGGCGGCGCCGATGCGGTGTCGCTCATCAACACCATCAACTCCATCATGCGGGTGGACTACGACACCCTCAGCGTGTGGCCCGCGGTGGACCGCAAGGGCACCCACGGCGGCTACTGCGGCCCGGCGGTGAAGCCCATCGCGCTGCACATGGTGGCCGAAATCGCCCGCGACCCGCGCACCCGCGGCCTGCCCATCGGCGGCATCGGCGGCGTGGAGACGTGGCGCGACGCGGTGGACTATCTGGCCCTGGGCGCCGGCACCGTGCAGGTGTGCACCTCGGCCATGACCTACGGCTTTCGCATCGTGGACGACATGCTGCAGGGCCTGGCGCGTTTTCTGGATGAGAAAAACCTGCACTCGGTGGACCGCCTGGTCGGCGCTGCTGTGCCGAGTCTCACCGACTGGAAATACCTGAACTTAAATTATGTGGAAAAAGCCTGGATCGACCAGGACAAGTGCATCCAGTGCGGCCGCTGCCACATCGCCTGCGAGGACACTTCGCACCAGGCCATCACCCATGAAGTGAACGGCCGGCGGCACTATGAAGTGATTCCCGGGGAGTGCGTCGGCTGCAACCTGTGCGCCGCGGTTTGCCCGGTGGAGGGCTGCATCACCATGCGCCCGGCCGGCGCCGCCGAACACGCCGACTGGACCACCCACCCCAACAACCCGGCGCGCACCGCCGGTTAATCCCCTCGCTCCGCCGCCGCTTGCAACTCATCATCGCGTGCACCGGCAAGCGCCTGCCTGGCTGGGCCGGGCAGGCGGTTGCCGAATACCAGAAACGTTTCCCCCGCCACAGCCGCCTGGTGGTGCGCGCCGTCACCCAGGCCCGGCGCGGCAAAGGCGCTGACCTGGCGCGCGCGGTGCGCGACGAGGGTGAACTTCTGCTCGCCGCCGCCGCAAGCGCCGGGCGCATCATCGCCGTGGACCCCGGCGGCCGCGCCCTTGCCACCAGCCACATCGCCGCGCGCATCGCCGACTGGCGCCGCGACGGCGGTGACGCCGCTTTTCTCATCGGCGGCCCCGACGGTTTGTCGCGCCGCTGCCTGGAACGCGCCGGGGAATGCTGGTCGCTGTCCGCCCTCACCCTGCCGCACGCGCTGGCGCGGGTGGTTTTGGCCGAGCAGTTGTACCGCGCCTGCTGCATCGTGGAGGGGCTGCCCTATCACCGCTGAGCCTCACCTGCTGCTCGCGTCCGCCTCACCGCGCCGCCATGCGCTGCTGCGCGATGCCGGGTTTTCCTTCCATGCCCGCGCGCCGAGGGTGGACGAGTCGGTGGTGGACGGTGAAGGCGCCGCGCAGTACGTCGCCCGCCTCGCCGCCGCCAAGGCGCGCGATGTTGCGCGGCGGTTTGCCGGCGACGGTGCCGATGCAATTGTCGGCGCCGACACCTGCGTTGCGGTGGACGGCGTCATCCTCGGCAAACCCGCCGGCCGCACCGCCGCCGCCGCCATGCTGCGCCGCCTGTCGGCGCGCGAGCACCGGGTTTTCACCGGCGTCCATGCCATCGCCGCCGGGCGCGAGGCGGCAAAAGTGTGCGCCACTACCGTCCGGTTCACCGCCCTCAGCGACGCCGACATCAGCCGCCACCTCGGCCACGGCGAGTTCACCGACAAAGCCGGCGCCTACGCCATCCAGGGCCGCGCCGCCCCCCTTATCGCCGATGTGCGCGGCAGTTACACCAACGTCATCGGCCTGCCGCTGGCGGAATTGCGGGAGGCGCTGGCTGAAGTCATGCGCTGAAACCGCGCCGCCGTTTTTTCATTGCGGCGGTTGCTTGTTTGCCCGGTGTTTTTGGCGGTTTGCGTTGTGGAAATGGTGGAATCAACGTCGGGAACGGTGGTTTGGGATCCGGAAGCGGTGGCGGCGGAGGCGAAAATGGCGGGGGCAGGGGAAGAATAACAGCGGGTTGACAACGCCCGCCGCCGCCCGCAGAATTTAACCGAACACACAACCGGGGTCCGACCATGAAAGGCGACGGCAAAGTGCTCGGCTTTCTCAACAAAGTCCTGCGCAACGAGTTGACCGCCATCAACCAGTATTTTCTCCACTCGCGGATGTTCCGCGACTGGGGGCTGAGCAAACTCGGCGACCACGAGTACAACGAATCCATCGACGAGATGAAGCACGCCGACCTGCTGGTGGCGCGCATTTTGTTTCTGGAAGGCACGCCGGACATGGAAAACGCCGGCAAACTTTCCATCGGCGGCGACACCCGGGAAATTCTGGAGTGCGACCTTAAAATGGAAACCGACGCCTGCGAAGAACTCAAAGAGGCCATCGCCTGGTGCGAGCAGTGCGGCGACTACACCTCGCGCGATTTGTTCAAAAAAATCCTCAGCGACGAGGAGGAGCATATCGACTGGCTGGAAACGCAACTCGGTTTAATCGAGCGCACCGGCCTGCAGAATTACCAGCAGTCCATGATGGGCTGAGCGATGCCCCTTTCCCCGGCCCTGGAACTGGAGGAGGTTTCCCTCGGCGGCGGCAACGGCGGGCCGCTGCTGCAAAACATTTCCATGCAACTGCCGCGCGGCTGCGTCGGCGCCCTGCTCGGCCCCAGCGGCTGCGGCAAAACCACGCTGCTGCGGGTGATTGCCGGCCTGCAAAAACCCGGGCGCGGCGCCATCCGCATCCACGGCGAGACGGTGTGCAACGGCGCCCTTTACCGCCCGCCGGAAAAGCGCGGCACCGGGCTGGTGTTTCAGGACCTGGCGCTGTTTCCCAACTGCACGGTGGCGTGGCACATTGAATTCGGACTCAAAAACCGCATGCGCAACGGCAACGGCGGCAGCGGCGGCCGCCGCACGGTGGACGATTTGCTGCAACTCACCTCGCTGAGCGGCATGGAAAAACGCTACCCGCACCAACTGTCCACCGGCCAGCGGCAGCGCGTCGCCCTGGCCCGCGCGCTGGCCGCCAATCCCAGGCTGATGCTGCTGGACGAGCCGTTCGCCAATCTGGACAGCCACCTGCGGCAGACATTGGCCGATGAAATCATGGCCATCCTGCGCGACGCCGGGGTGACCACGCTGATGGTCACCCACGACCGCGACGAGGCCTGCGCGCTGGCCGACCAGATTCACCTGATGCGCGACGGCCACCTGCTGCAGACCACGCCGCCGGACTGGTTTCTGCGCCGGCCGTACAGCGCATCCCTCAGCGGGCTCGGCGGCTACCAGGGTTTTGTGCGCGGCGTGCTCGGCGACGACGGCAAAGTGCGCACGCCCCTCGGCGAACTGCAGGCCGCGCTGCCCGGCGCCGGCCCCGGCGCGCCGGTGACGCTGATGGTGAACTGCGAAGACCTGCGCCTTGACGCCGCCGGCGCGGTGGAGGGGCGCGTCACCTACCGCAACTTCCACGCCGGGCGCGTGGTGTATACGGTGGAGGTGGCGGAGGCCGGCAAACTGTACTGCCTCGGCGCACTGGACCGCCTGAAAAACATCGGCGACGCGGTGCGGCTTAAAATCCATTCACGGCCACTGACGGTAATCCGGGAGGTTTAACCATGGCGCAAATCACCCTCAAAGGCGACCCGTGCAACACCTGCGGCGATTTGCCGCAAGTGGGCGCCGCGGCGCCGGACTTCGTTCTGGTCAACGCGGATTTGGCCGACAAACGGCTGGCCGATTTTGGCGGCAAAAAAATACTCAGCATCGTTCCCAGTCTGGACACGCCGACCTGTGCCCTGTCCACCCGCAAGTTCAACCAGGCCGCCGCCGAGCGCGACGACCTGCAGGTCTTAATCGTGTCCGCCGACCTGCCTTTCGCCCAGGGCCGCTTCTGCACCGCCGAGAACACCGGCAAGGTCACCACGTTGTCCACCCTGCGCGGCAACTTCGCCCGCGACTACGGCGTGCTGATAGAGGACGGCCCCCTGGCCGGCCTCACCGCCCGCGCCGTGTTAGTGCTGGATGAAAAGGACCGGGTGCTGTACCGTGAACTGGTCCCGGAGATCGCCCAGGAGCCGGACTACGCAGCGGCGGTGGCGGCGGCGGGGTGAGACGGCGGCGGGTCAACCCCGGCCCATGCCGCCGTTGCGCAGGCGCACCTCACGTTGCGGGTAGGGAATGGTGATGCCGCCCTGGTCAAAGGCGGTTTTGACCGCCTCCAGCATTTCCCAGTAGAACGGCCAGTAGTCGCCGCTCTTGACCCACGGGCGGATGTTGAGGTTGAGGCCGCTGTCGGCCAGTTCGGCGACGTAAACGGTGGGCGGCGGGTCGCTCAGCACGCGCGGGTCCTCCTGCAGAATCTTCTCGGCGATGGCGCGCGCTTTGGCGATGTCATCCTCGTAGGCGATGCTGACCACCAGGTCCACGCGGCGCGTGGGGTAGACGTATTCATTGACGATGGCGCCGCCGAAGATGTCGGCGTTGGAGATGGTGATGAGGCGGTTGTCCGGGGTTTGCAGGCGGGTGCAGAACAGGCCGATCTCGGTGACGGTGCCGCTGTGGCCGGCCATGGTGACATAGTCGCCGACGGTGAACGGGCGCAGGACGATGATCAAAAGTCCGGAGGCGACATTGGACAGCGAATCTTTAAGCGCCAAACCCACGGCCAGCCCGGCGGCGGCCAGCACCGCCAGCAGCGAGGTGATGCTGAGGCCCAGTTGGTCCAGCGCGGCGAGGATGACGATGGTGAGCAGCAGCCAGTACACCAGCGTCTCGGCAAAGGAGGCGATGGCGCGGTCGGCGCTGACCCGGCGAATGGCGCGCACCACCAGGCCGGTAAGCCAGCGCGCCAGTACACGGCCGATGAAAAAAATCGCCGCGGCGATGGCCACCCGCGCGCCCCACAGCAGGAACTGGTCCACATAAACCTGAATGTCGGCGGCGCCCGGCATGGGCTCAGCGGCGGCGCGCAAAAAATGCGGTGAGGGCGAAAGCGGTGAAAATTAAAAACCACAGCAGCGTCCACCCGGGAATGGGGAGGCCGAGAAACAGATGCGCCTCGGCGCACTCGCCGGAGCCGGAAAGAACCATCTGCAGCGCGTCGCCGAGGGGGAAATTCTGCATCATGTAACCGAGGCCGGGGCCGCATTCGGGAACCTGCCCCGGCGGCAGATTCTGCAGCCACACATGGCGCCCGGCCAGGGCCGCCCCGGCCAGCGCCGCGACCAAAACCAGCGTGGCGTAAAAACGGTTCCACCGCCCATGCACCGCCGCCGCCAGCGCCGCCAGCCCGAGCGCGGCCAGGGCGATGCGCTGCAAAATGCACAGCGGGCACGGCTCCAGGTGCAGCACAAACTGAAAATACAGCGCGGCTAAAAACAGCAGAACCGCGATGGCAAAAACCCACAGATAGGAAAGGCGCAGGAGCATGGGGGGGAGTTTAACCCAATTGCGCCGGGGGTGAAGCCGGAAAAACGCGCAAGGTCAGCGCCGGGTGATGAGCACGCCGCCGCCGACAATCATGGCCATGCCGGCCAGCGTCGGCAAGCCGGGAATCTCGGCAAAAAACACCAGCCCCCACAGCGCGCTGAAAATGATGTAGGAGTAATCAAACGCCGCAACCACCGGCGACGGGCCGCTTTGGTAGGCGACCGCGGCAAAAATCCAGCCAATGGTGACGGCCGCCGCCAGAACGCCCATGACCAGCCATTCTTTTGCCGCCAGCGGCGCCCAGCCGCCGAGCAGGAATGCGTCGCCCGCCGGCATGGACGCCATGGGATTGAAAACCAGGATGAGCAAACTCGCCGCAACGCCGACCCCAATAAACGCCGCGTTCACCGACAGCGCCAGCACCAGCGGTTTTTCGTGGCGGCATTTGGTGCGCGTCAAAACCGCCGCCAGCGCATAAAAAACGGCGGCCGCCATGGGCACCAGCGCATATGCGTTAAATTCCCCGGCCTCAGGCCGCACGATAATCACAATGCCGGCAAAACCAAGGGTGATGGCGAACCACGACCTGGGCCCCACCGGGTCGCGGGTGAACAACGCCGAAAACAGGGCGATGAAAAGCGGAATGGTGTAATACAACGTCGCGGCCACGGCCAAATGCACATGCGGCAGCGCGGAATAAAACGAGGCCAGACTTAACGCCAGCAAAAAACTTCTAAGCGCCGTCCACCGCACTGCAACCGGCAGCAGGGAGACCTGCGGCTGGCGCAACTTGATTAGCGCAATTAAAAACGCGCCGGCAAAAATCGAGCGGACGACAAAAAGTTGCCAGATGGAAAAAGCGACGCTGAAACTTTTAATCACCGCATCGCCAAAGGAAAGCGCCAGCACCGAAAAAAGAATCGCCGCAACCGCGCGGCCGATGTTGTCTTCTCTGAACCGTTCCATCGGCGGTGATTATGTCATACCGTGCACCGCCGTTGCCAGCGCCGGCGGTGCGGTGGACGGCCGGGGGCGGAACGGTTCGGCCCCGCCCGGTGAATGCACGCCTTAAATGAAGCCGCCGCCCGGTTCTTCTACTTGAAGAAAATTTCGCGGGCAAAGAGGGCAATGACGCCAATCAGTATCCCAATTATCCAGCGCAAATTGTTGTTTTGCATTTTTTGGATATCCTCTCTTGTCGCCACATGCGTCAGCGTCGTTTTAATGACGGTCAACGCCTCCTCGACTTTCCGCAGCCGCGCCTCGATGTCGCTGCCGCCGCCGCCGTTCTGTCCGGCGCCGCCGCTTTTGGGCTCCTGCGAGAGACCGGGGACTGACCGCAGGTGACGCTTGGTCATGACCCGTCCTCCCCGGAACTCAGCCATTCCCAAAGCGCGGGGGAATTCCACCCTGAATAACTCTCCACCCTCAGGACGACTCCGGTTGCCTCCTCAATCTGGTTGTCGCCCTTTCTCAAGCCGATTTTTTCGGCCACTTGGGCGCTGACCAGAGGAGAGCGAACAAAGGCAATGTGGTCGGCCAGTTGAAAATGTGCTGGCTCCACAAACGCCTCTTTGACGCGCGCCATTAACTCTTCATTGGGCTCATTAAGCACAACCGCGAAAACAGCCATGGAGTCACCGCCTCACCGATTGGTGTGTCAGGTTAAAATATTGCCGCCCCTGAGGGCTATAATAGAACGCCCGAGTATAGCACACTCCACCCCATGACCCCCGCCCAAAACCTCTCCACCCCCCTGCGCCTGCTGCTCGGTTTGGCGGCGCTGGTGATTGTGGCCGGGGGGATTCAGGCGGCGCAGTCCATTGTGGTGCCGTTTTTGCTGTCGGTTTTTATTGCGATTATCTGCGAGCCGCCGCTGACTTTTTTGCAGCGGCGCGGGATGCCGGTGTGGCTTGCGCTGCTGGCGGTGATTGGCGGCGTGGTGGCGGTGCTGCTGGCGGCCGGGGCGCTGCTTGGGGATTCGGTGGCGGCGTTTTCGTCGGCGCTGCCGTTTTATGAAAAGCGCCTCGGCGAACAGGGCGCGCACTTCATCGCCTGGCTTGGCGGGCTGGGTTTGCAGTTGAACGCCGATGACATTCTCAAATACCTGGACCCGGCGGCGGCGGTGAAACTGGTGGGCCGGTTCGTCAACAGCCTGGGCGGCGTGCTGGCCAACGCTTTTCTGATCTTCTTGACGGTGATTTTCATTCTGCTGGAGGCGGCGCGCTTTCCGGCCAAACTGGCGGCCATTGTGCAAGTGCCGGGCGCATCCCTGGCGCCGCTGCGGGAGTGCATGGAAAACATCAACCGCTACCTGGCCATCAAAACCCTCACCTCCCTGGCCACCGGCGCCGGCGTCTCGGCCGGGCTGGCGCTGGCCGGCGTGGACTTTGCACTGCTGTGGGGCATGCTGGCGTTTTTTCTCAACTACATCCCGGCCATCGGCTCGTTCATCGCCGCCGCGCCGGCCATTCTGCTGGCGCTGGTGCAACTCGGCCCCGGCGGCGCCGTGGTGGCGCTGGCGGTGTTTCTCATCGTCAACATCGTCATCGGCAATTTCGTGGAGCCGCACCTGATGGGCAAAAGCCTGGGCCTGTCCACGTTGGTTGTATTTTTGTCGCTGGTGTTCTGGGGCTGGCTGCTGGGGCCGGTGGGCATGTTTTTGTCGGCGCCGCTGACCATGGTGACGCGCATCGCCCTGGACGCATCGCGCGAGACGCGCTGGCTCGGCATTCTGCTCAGCGCCGATGCGCCGCCCCCCGGCCGGCGGTGAGGGCGGGGCCGTGGCCGGGGAGTTGTTGCGGCGGAGCGCGTGCGAACTGCGCCGGCTGCTTGCCGCCGGGGAAATCTCGCCGCTGGACCTGGTGGAGGCATCGGCGGCGCGCATCGCCGAAGTGGAGCCGCACCTCAACGCTTTGCCGACGCAATGCACCGACCGCGCCAGAGAGCATGCAAAAAAGTTAAGCAGCGCCCGGACTCTGCTCGGCGGAATCCCCACCGCGGTTAAGGACCTCAGCGAAGTGCGCGGCGTCCGCAGCACTTTCGGCAGCGCGGTGTACAAAAACCACACCGCAGCGCGCAGCGACGTCATGGTGGAGCGCATCGAAAGCAACGGCGCCATCGTCATGGGCAAGTCCAACACGCCGGAGTTCGGCGCCGGCGCCAGCACGTTTAACGACGTGTTTGGCGTCACCCGCAACCCGTGGGACACCGCGCGCTCGGTGGCCGGCTCTTCCGGCGGTTCATGCGCGGCGGTGGCCGCCGGCGAATGCTGGCTGGCCACCGGTTCCGACCTCGGCGGCAGTTTGCGCACACCGGCGGCGTTCAACGCCGTGGTCGGCCTGCGCCCGACGCCGGGGCGGGTGCCGCGCGACAACAACGGCGGCGATGTTTTCAATTCGCTGTCGGTGAACGGCCCCATCGCGCGCAACGTGGCCGATGCGGCGCTGCTGCTGGACGCCATGGCGGGCGCCCACCCGGCCGACCCGCTGGCCATGGCGGCGCCGGCCGAGTCGTTTTTGCATGCGGCGGAGCGGGAAACGGTGGCCCTGGGGCCGGCGGCGTTCAGCGCCGACCTCGGAGTGACGGTGACGGATGCGGAAGTGGCGGCGGTGTGCCGGCGGGCGGCGCTGCTGCTGGCGGAGGCCGGGGTGGCGGTGGAGGAACGCTGCCCGGACTTCACCGGCGCCGAGGAATGTTTTCAGGTGCTGCGCGCCAAACTGTTCGCCGCCGAACTGGGCGACGTGCTCAAACTTCACCGCCAAAAATTAAAACCGGAGTTGGTGTGGAACATTGAAAAAGGCCTGGCCCTCAGCGCCGCTGAAATCGTCACCGCCGAAAACCAGCGCGCCCGAATTGCGCGGCGCATGGGAAAATTTTTTCAGCGCCATGATTTTCTGCTGTGCCCGGCGGCCATCGTCGCGCCGTTCCCGGCCGAAGCGCGCTTTGTGGAGGAAGTGAACGGCGTGCGGTTTGACAACTATGTGCAGTGGATCAACATCACCTCGGTCATTTCCCTCACCGGCTGCCCGGCGATCTCAGTACCGGCTGGATTCAGCGCCGGCGGCCTGCCCATCGGCCTGCAAATCATCGCCGCCCCGCACCAGGAAGCCAAACTCCTGCGCGCGGCAAAAGAAATCGAACAACGCGCCGGCGTCGCCGAAAAACTTCCGTTGCTGGCGGTCAACGTTAACCATTAAACAAAAAACCCGCCACAGAGGACATCCTGATGAAATGTTTAGAGTTAGTCGCCGGCTTTGACCCTGGTGGGCAAGGCAAATTTGGCTGGTGCATTGCCCAAACAAGTCCGCCGAATCTGAGTCTCATCGAGGCAGGCATTGCCAATCACGCCATGGATGCATTTTGCAAAGTCAAAAAATCTGTCGCCGAACAAAGCGGGGAATTAATTGCCGCCGGAATCGATGCGCCGCTTTATTGGCCATACACGGGCCAGAGCAGAGCATCTGACAAATACGTTCGGAAGCAAATCAATCCAAAAAGCAAAGGCTCCGCGGGAACCGTGCAGGCGGTAAATTCGCTTCGGGGCGCGTGCCTGGCTCAAGGCATTATGATTGCCGCGATGATTGAAAAGAAATATCCCGCATGCCGCATTACTGAAACTCATCCAAAAGCGTTGCTGGTGGTATGTCCGGGAGCGAAACAACTGGCGGGGGACGGTAAAACGGAGCACGAAAGAGATGCCATAATTTCCGCATGGGCGGCGGCGCAATTCGCATCCAACAACGGACGCAACCTGTACGATTGCGAAAACAAAACAGCGATTCATGATTTTCTGAAAGAGCCGTGGTATTGGTGGCCCTGCGGAAAACCATGACTGAAATCGCACCGGCGGCTCCGGGTTTAAGTGGGCGTATTTCTATTAGGAGTGGGCATCACCGGTTCATCGCCGCCGGCATAGTCTTCACCATCAAAGACGCCGGCGGCGAGGAACCGTTCGGCCAGGCGCATTACTTCACGGCGGAACAGCATGGCGGTGTGGGTGCAGTTAACGGTGACGGCGGCGGCGGTGTTGGGGGTGCCGGTTTCGCTGCACAGCACCACGCCGTCGCCGGGCGCCGTGGGCGCGCCGAACAGGCGGGCGGCGGGGCTGAAGGAGAACGCGGCCTGGCCGGTTATCACGCCGAGGGCATGCTGCGGCGGCCAGGGCGGGGCCGCTGTTGTCAACGCTGGCGCCGCGGCGCCGAGGATCCATTTTCCGAACTTTTTCCGCGCCATCACCGCCGCCAGACTGGAACCGCCAAAAGGCGTGCCCAAGGCGACGCTGCGGCAGCCGCCGCCGGCGCTTTCACCGCCACCACCACGGGCAAGATATTCGCGCACCACCAGGCCGCCCATGCTGTGGGCGGCAAAATGACAGCGCGCAATGCCGCGCCTTTGCAAAAACGCCGCCAGGGAATCGGCATGCGCCGCCAGGGAATCGCGCCGCGACGGGTAGGAAAAAACATGGCAGCGCCAGCCGCACCGCCGCAAGTGGCGCGCCAGCGGCGCCATCACCCAGCCGGACAGCAGCAAGCCGTGGACCAGCGCCACATCGCGCGGCGGCGTCACCGGATGCGGCGCGAAAACGCGGTTTTTTGGGCGGCGGCGGCGGGGGCGCACGGCGGCGCCGTCCGTGCCATAATGCGCCATGGCGCACCGCCACCGGCGGCGGCGCCCACACCGAAATCCAAACCAAACACCAACAACAACCAAGAGGACATTCTGATGAAATATTGTAGCGCACTCAAAACCGCCGCCGTTTTAATTTGCGCGGCGCTGTTTTTCGCGTCAGCCGCACAGGCGGCCAAGGTGAACATCCGCATTCAGTCCGTCATCCCGTCCAAGGCCGACGAGGTGACCATGCTGAAGGTGTTCACCGACAACGTCACCTCCCTCACCAACGGCGACGTCACGTTTGAGATTCTGCCGGCCGGGGCGGTGGTGGGCGTCCGGGAGACGCTGGAGGCGGTGGACAAGGGGCTGATTGAGGGCGGTTTTGCGTGGACGCATTACTGGTCCGGCCTGCACCCCGCCGCCACCCTGTTCGGCTCGCCCACCGCCGGCGCCGGGCTGGGCATCGACAACATCGCCTGGATTTCCTGGTACATGTACGGCGGCGGCAAGGAGCTCTACGACCAGTTGTGGGACGAGATGGGGGTGAACGTCAAAGGGCTGATGCTGCAGCCGGTGGGCCCCGAGGCGCTGGGCTGGTTCAAGGAGCCGATTAACTCCATGGACGACTTCCGCCAATACCGCTTCCGCACCCCGCCCGGCATTCCCGGCCAGACCTACAAGGACATCGGCGTGGCCTCGGTGGCCATGGGCGGCGGCGACATTCTGCCGGCGCTGGAAAAAGGCGTGATTGACGCCGCCGAGTGGTGCTGCCCGAAACCGGACAGCGTGTTCGGCTTCCAGAAAGTGCTGAAGCACTACTACCTGCAGGGCCTGCACCAGGTTGTGGTCAACGCCGACCTCTACATCAACGGCGACGTCTGGAACAGACTCACGCCGCACCAGAAAAAAGCCATGGAAGTGGCGGCCAACGCCTCGCTGATGCAGGCCATGGCCTACCGCATCCACGAAAACGGCAAGGCGCTCAAGGACCTCACCGACAACCACGGCGTCATCCTGCACGACACGCCGGCCGACTATTTTCCGGAATACATGAACGCGGTCGGCAACAGCATGGACAAATACAAAAGCGAAAACGCCTTCTTCAAGAAAGTCTGGGACTCCATGAAGGCTTTCGCCGACACTGCGGTGCCGTTCTGGGCCGGCGCGCAGGCCACCAACGCCAACCTGGGCAAGGCCTACGCCGACCAGTTGAAGAAGTAAACCGGCGCGGCCGCCGCTTCCGGTGCCGTTGGCGCTGTTGTTGACAGTGCCGGCGGTGCCGGCGGCGGCGCAACCGCCGCTGTTGACGGTGCAACCAGCGCCCGCCCCCGAACCCTTTCCCCAAGCACAAGGATTCCGCCATGCCCGACGACCGCAAGCCTGACGACGCCCCCGAAATCACCGACGAACTCATCGCCGAGGCCCACGACATCACCGCCATGCCGGACGACATGCCGGGGTGGATGGGCGCCGTCATTACCCGCATCGACCGCTTCAGCCGGCTGGTGGGGCAGGTGGTGTGCTGGCTCACCATTCCCCTGTTCGGCGCCATGGTGGTGGAAATTTTTCTGCGCTATGTTTTTGTCGCGCCCACCATCTGGGCCTACGACATGAGCCGCATGATGTACGGCGCGCTGTTCATGTTAGGCGCCGGCTATGCGCTGTCGCGCGGCGTGCATATCCGCGCCGATTTTCTCTACCGCAACTTCGCTCCGCGGGTGCAGGGCGCGGTGGATGGCGCGCTGTACATTTTGTTTTATTTTCCCGGCCTGCTGTTTTTTCTGTTTGCCGCGGTGGACTTTTCCTGGGCCTCGTGGCTGCGCGGCGAGCGCGGCATGGACACCGCGTGGATGCCATATGTGGCGCCGGTGAAGACCGCGCTGCCGGCCGGCATCGTGCTGCTGCTCATCCAGGGCGTGTCGGAGTTGCTCAAATGCTTCTACGCCGCCGCCCATAACCGCTGGCCGCACCAGGCCGCCGGCGAGCAGCAGTCATGACCCCGGAAATCCTCGGCCTGGTTTTAATCGGCTGCATGCTGCTGGCGATTTTCGTCGGCTTCCCCATCTCGTTCACGCTGATTTTTCTCGGCGTGGTTTTCGGCTACATCGGTTTCGGTGATGTGGTGTTCTACCTGATGACCTTCCAGTTCAACTCGGTGATGCTGGAGCAGACCCTGGCCGCGGTGCCGCTGTTCATTTTCATGGGAATCATGATGGAGCAGGCCGGGCTGATGGAGCGGCTGTTCTCGGCGGTGCAACTGATGCTGTCGCGCACGCGCGGCGCGCTGTATCTGGCGGTGCTGTTCGTGTCCACCATCTTCGCCGCCGCCACCGGCATTGTGGGCGCCTCGGTCACCATCCTCGGCATCATGGCGGCCAAAACCATGAACCGCTCAAACTACGACGTGCGCATGGCCGCCGGCACCATCACCGCCGGCGGCACCCTCGGCATTCTCATCCCGCCGTCCATCATGCTGGTGGTCATGGGGCCGGTGATGGAGGTGCCGGTCACCGACCTGTTCGCCGCCGCCATCGTGCCCGGCATCATGCTCGCCTTCCTCTACGCCGCCTATTCCATGGTGCGCTGCTGGATGAACCCGGCACTGGGCCCGGTGCTGGCGGAGAGTGAACAGCCGCAGGGCATGGCCGAGGTGTGGCGCGAGTTCATGCTCGGCCTGGTGCCGCCGGCGCTGCTGGTGTTCTCGGCCCTGGGCAGCATCCTGTTCGGCCTCGCCACCCCCACCGAGGGCGCCGGTTGCGGCGCTTTCGGCGCGCTGCTGCTGACCCTGGCCTACCGCCGCCTGTCGTGGGCCAAACTCAGAACGGCGCTGATTCGCACGTTGGAAATCTCGGCGCTGGTGCTTTTTTTGGTCGCCGCCTCCAACTTCTTCGGCGCCGTGTTTTCGCGCCTGGGCACGCCGACCATGCTCACCGAACTGCTGCTCGGGCTGGAGTGGTCGCCGGTGCTCATTCTGCTGATTATCATGGCGCTGATTTTTCTGCTCGGCTGGCCGCTGGAGTGGGTGCCCATCGTGCTGATTATCGTGCCCATCCTGCTGCCGCTGGTGGAGCAACTCGGCTTCAACCTCACCTGGTTCGCCATTTTGGTGGCGGTGAACCTGCAGACCGCATGGCTGTCGCCGCCGGTGGCCTTATCGGCCTACTTCCTCAAGGGCGTGGTGCCGCAGTGGGACCTGAAGGACATCTACCACGGCATGATGCAGTTCATGCTCATCCAACTGCTGGGCTTGATTCTCATCATCGTCTTCCCGCAAATCGCGCTGTGGCTGCCGGGATTGATTTACGGTGGGTGAGGCTTTTGACTACATCATTGTCGGCGCCGGCAGCGCCGGCTGTGTACTGGCCAACCGCCTGAGCGCCGGCGGCGGTTGCAGTGTGCTGTTGCTGGAGGCCGGCGGCCGCGACCGCAACCCGTGGATCCACATTCCGGTGGGCTACTTCAAAACCATGCACAATCCGGCCACCGACTGGTGCCACGTGACCGAGCCCGACCCCGGCATCAACGGCCGGCGCATGAAGTGGCCGCGCGGCAAGGTGCTCGGCGGCTCCAGTTCCATCAACGGCCTGCTGTACATCCGCGGCCACCGCGCCGACTACGACGCCTGGGCCGCGGCCGGCAACCCCGGCTGGAGTTACCGCGAAGTGCTGCCGCTGTTCAAGCGCGCCGAAGACCAGCAGCGCGGCGCCGACGAGTTCCACGGCCGCGGCGGCCCGCTCAAGGTTTCCGACATGCGCATCCAGCGCGAGATTTGCGATGCCTACATCCGCGCCGCCAGTGAGGCCGGCATCGCGCCCAACGACGACTTCAACGGCGCGGTGCAGGAGGGCGCCGGCTACTTTCAACTCACCGCCCACCGCGGCCTGCGCTGGAGCACCGCGCGCGGCTACCTGCGCCCGGCGCTGAAGCGCGGCAATTTAACCGTGTGCACCCGGGCCCTTGCGCACCGCGTCACCATCACCAACGGCCGGGCGGCGGCGGTGGAGTTCAGCGCCAGGGGTGAGGGTTTGCGCCGCGCCGCATGCCGGCGCGAGATTATTCTCGCCGCCGGCGCCGTCAACTCGCCGCAACTGCTGCAACTGTCCGGCATCGGCGATGGCGCGCACCTGCAAAGTTTAAACATCGCGGTGGCGCGCGACCTGCCCGGCGTTGGCGGCAACCTGCAGGACCACCTGCAAATCCGCGCGGTCTACAAAAGTTCACGGCCCACCCTCAACAACGAAGTGCGCAACCCGCTCAAAAAAATCCGCATCGGGCTGCAGTATCTCCTGCTGCGCAGCGGCCCCATGACCATGGGCGCGAGCCAGGTGTGCGTTTTTGCGCGCAGCGAGGAAAATCTCACGCGGCCGGACATTCAGTTTCATTTTCAACCGCTGAGTTCCGACAGCCCGGGTGAGGGTTTGCACAAATTTGCCGCGTTCACCTCCTCGGTGTGCCAGTTGCGCCCGCGCAGCCGCGGCCGCATCAAAATTAAATCCGCCGACGCGGCAACCCATCCGGCAATTTTCCCCAACTACCTGGGCGACGCCGAGGACCAGCGCATCGCCGTGGCCGGCATGAGAGTGTCGCGCCGCATCATGCAGGCGCGCGCCATCCGCGACTACGCCACCGAGGAACTGCTCCCCGGCGCGCAACTGCAAAGCGACTCCGAATTGCTGCAGCACGCCAGGGAAACCGGCACCACCATCTACCATCCGGTGGGCACCTGCATGATGGGCCCGGCCGGCGACCGGCAAGCCGTGGTCGACGCCCGCCTGCGGGTGCACGGCATCGCCGGCCTGCGCGTCGCCGATGCATCCATCATGCCGGCCATTCCCTCCGGCAACACCAACGCGCCGGTGATTATGATCGCCGAGAAAGCGGCGGAGATGGTCGCCGAGGACAACCGCTGAGCCGCGCCCTTACCCGCCCAAATACAACTTCACGATTCGCTCATCCCTCGCCAGGTCATCCGAGCGGCCGGACAGCGCGACGCGGCCGGTTTCCAGCGCATATGCGCGCGCCGAGACGGCCAGGGCCATGCGTGAGTTCTGCTCCACTAAAATAACGCTGATGCCGTCCTCTTTGTTGATGCGCACCACCGTGCGGGCAATCTCCTGCACCAGCATCGGCGCCAGGCCCAGCGACGGCTCATCCAGCAGCAGCAGCCTGGGGCGCGACATCAGCGCGCGGGCGATGGCCACCATCTGCTGCTCGCCGCCGCTGAGCGTACCGGCCTGCTGGCCGAGACGTTCTTCAAGGCGCGGGAACAGATTGAAGACGCGCGCCAGGTCGCCGGCCGCGGCGGCGCGCTTTTCGTTGTGGCGGAAGGCGCCCATCAGCAGGTTGTCGCGCACGCTCATGTAGGGGAACACGCGCCGCCCTTCCGGCACCATGGACAGGCCCCTCGCGACCACCGCATCGGCGCCCAGGGTGTCGAGACGCCGGCCGTCAAAGTTGATTTCGCCGGCGCTGAGTTTGGCCAGGCCGGTGATGGCGCGCAGGGTGGTGGTTTTGCCGGCGCCGTTGGCGCCGATGAGGGCGATGATTTCGCCTTCGTCCAGGTGCAGCGAGACATCTTCAATGGCGCGCACACGGTCGTAATAGACGCTGATCTTGTCGGCGGAAAAATAGGCTGCGCTCATGTTTTATGCGCCGAGTTCGTCGTCGGGGCGGCCAAGGTAGGCTTCAATCACCGCCGGGTTTTCGCGCACCTCCGCCGGTTTGCCCTCGGCGATCTTGCGGCCGAAGTTGAGCACCACGATGCGGTCGCTGATGCGCATCACCGCGCGCATGTCGTGCTCCACCAGCAGCACCGTCACCCCGCGCTTGCGGATGCCGAGCACCATCTCCACGCAGGCGTTGGTCTCCTCCGGATTCATGCCGGCGAACGGCTCGTCCAGCAGCAGAATCTTCGGCGCGGTGGCCATGGCGATGGCGATGCCGAGCGCGCGCAGGTGGCCGTGGGGCAAACTGCGGGCGCGCTGGCCGGCGACTTCACCGAGTCCGAGGTAGCCGAGAATTTCGCGTGCGCTTTTGCGGAACTCCGCTTCATCGCGGCGCGCGTGGCGGGTGGCGAAGTAAAAACCGCCGAGCGAGGCGCGGCTGCGCAGGTGATGGGCGACCACCACATTGTCCAGCGCGGTCATCTCCTTGAAAATAGTGGTCTCCTGAAAAGTGCGGACAACGCCGAGCCGGGCGACGGTGTGCGGCGCCTGCGCGGTGATGTCGCGGCCGTCAAAAACAATCCGCCCGGCGCTGGGGCGCAGAAAAGAGGAGATGAGCTTAAACAACGTGCTCTTGCCGGCGCCGTTGGGGCCGATGATGCTGAGGATTTCACCGCCGGCGGCGCTGAAGGTGACGTCATTCACCGCCGCCAAACCGCCGAAACGTTTGCTGAGGCCGTTGACATCAAGCAACGCCATCACCGTTCTCCGCGCACCGGCCGGACCAGGCGCAGCCAGGTTGCAAAACGCGGCAAGTGCAGACTCAACAGACCGTTCGGCAAAAACAAAATCAGCGCAATCAGCACCGAGGA
>JAPPPZ010000106.1 GCA_028817275.1 Gammaproteobacteria bacterium | reverse complement strand
AATGCCGTAAACCGCGCCGCTGGCGCCGGTGATGGCGACCGTGATGCGGCGGGCGGTTTTGTCGATATTCATGCCAGCCACTTTACCACCGTCACAACATCTCCATCGGGTCCACATCCACCGACCAGCGCACCTTGCGCGCGGCGCGGCGGGATTCGGCGGCGCGGATTAACCGGCGCAAAAAATCGCCCAGCGGTTTGCGGCGCGGCGACTGGACCAGCAATTGCGCGCGGTGGCGGCCGCGGCGTTTTTCCATCGGCGACGGCACCGGGTCCATCAGCGCCACGCCGTCACCCTCACCCTCACCGCCGGCGTTTTTTTTGACCTGCGCAAGAAACGCAAGCGCCGCGCCCGGCGTTTCCGACTCGGCGCGCAGCAGCGCAAAGTGCCGGTACGGCGGAAAGCCGGCGCTCTCGCGCTCGGCCAGGGCCTGTTCGGCAAAACCGTTAAAATCATGCCGCGCAATTAATTGCAGCACCGGGTTGTCCGGAAAAACCGTTTGAATCATCACCTCGCCCGGCGCCTCGGCGCGGCCGGCGCGGCCGGCGACTTGCAGCAACTGCTGCACCTGGGTTTCCAGCGCGCGAAAATCGGCGCTGTAAAAACCGCGGTCCACATCCACCACGCCCACCAGCGTCAGGCGCGGAAAATCATGGCCTTTGCCCAGCATGCGCGTCCCCACCAAAATATTGGCGGCGCCGCTTTGCGCGCGTTTTAATTTTTCCGCAAGGGCGCCGCGCTTGCGCACGCTGTCGCGGTCGATGCGCTCCACCACGGCGGCGGGAAAACGTTTTCTGAGGGATTCTTCCAGCCGCTGGGTGCCGTGGCCAATGCGCCGCAATTCCGGCGCGCCGCACTGGGGGCACAAATCCGGCGGCGCGCGCCCGGCGCCGCAGTGGTGGCAGGCCAGTTTGTCGTTGCGCGCGCGGGTGCCGTGCAGCACCAGCCGCGCGTCGCAGGAATCGCAGCGCGCCTGCCAGCCGCAGGCGGTGCACAACAGCACCGGCGCAAAACCACGGCGGTTGGCGAACAGCAGACTCTGCTCGCCGCGCCGCAAACGTTGTTCCATGGCATCGGCCAGCGGCGGGGTGAGGCCGTCCACCAGCGGCAACTTGCGCAAATCCAGCAGCGCAATGCGCGGCAATTTGGCCGCGCCGATGCGCGCCGGCAGATGCAGCGCGCGGTATTTTTTTTGCCGGACATTCAGCAGCGTCTCCAGCGACGGCGTCGCCGAGCCCAGCATCACCGGCACATTTTCCAGCCGCGCGCGCAGCACGGCGAGGTCGCGGGCGTGGTAGCGAAAACCCTCCTGCTGTTTGTAGGAGGAATCGTGCTCCTCGTCCACGATAATCACGCCGAGTTTGTCCACCGGCGCGAACACCGCCGAGCGCGTGCCGAGGGCGACATGAAAAAAACCGCCGCGCAACTTGCGCCAGGTGTCGCGCCGCTCCGCCGGCCTCAGTGCCGAATGAAAAACGCCGACAGCGCCGCCCAGGCTTTTCTGAAACCGCGCGACAATCTGCGGCGTCAGGCCAATCTCCGGCACCAACACCAGCGCCCGCCGGCCGCGCCGCAATGCATCGGCGGCGGCGGCGATGTAGACCTCGGTTTTGCCGCTGCCGGTGACGCCGTGCAGAACGAAACCGGCAAAGCCGCCGGCCGCCCTGTTAATTTCGTCGACTGCGGTGCGCTGCGGTGCGCTGAGCGGCGGCGACGGTGGTTTGCGGGGTGAAAACGGTGACTCCGGGTCTGAAGATGGCGACTCCGGGTCCGAAGACGGTGACACTGTGCGCGGCGCCGTGCCGAGCAGGCCGGGCAGCGCCGCCTTGCACACCTCGCCCACCGGGTGCTGGTAGTAGTCCGCCGCCCACAGCAGCAGTTGCAGCAGCGGCGCGCTGACCAGCGGTGCGCGGTCCATCACCGCCTCCACCGATTTCAGCCGCGCCGCCGGCACCGCCCCGGCCGCCGGCAGTTCGGTCACCAGCCCCACCAGCCGCCGCTGGCCATGCGGCACCAGCACCCGGCAACCGGGGGCGACCGGCGCCTCACAGCGGTAGTCAAAACCACTGCGCACCGGCACCGGGACGGCGACACGCACTAAGTGAGCGCCCACGGCGGTTCACATAGCGGCGAAACTTTAAGTGCACTCATGGCTGGCGGCGGTAACGTATTGACGGTAAAAGGCGGTGAAAAGTTACTCACAAAACTTGTGGATAAAACCGTGGATAACTTTTGCCGGCGCCGCTTGCAGTGGGCGAAAAATCGTCTTTTCCACCGTTGCCTGAAATTTGCGCAATCGCCGGGGCGGTTTTTTTATCCATTGTATTCAATAACTTGGCGCAACGGCGCGGTGAGGGTGAGGGCGGCGCTGGCTGCGCGGCAAACCCTCACCCTTGCCAGCCGGCTGCGGTCGCGGCTGTGCATAACTCCGCCTGCCCCGCGGCGTTTCTGCCGTTATACTCCGGCTGATGAATTTTTGCAGTCATTGCGGGCAGTCGGTGCGCCTGCGGATTCCACAGGGCGATTCGCTGGCGCGCCATGTGTGCGCCGCCTGCGGCACCATTCATTACCAGAACCCGAAAATCGTCGCCGGCTGCATCGCCGTGCATGGCGGGCGCGTGCTGCTGTGCCGCCGCGCCATCGCCCCGCGCAGCGGATTATGGACCATCCCGGCCGGCTTCATGGAAAACGGCGAGACCGTCGCCGAAGCCGCCGCGCGCGAAACCCGGGAGGAGGCCATGGCGGCGGTCACCGTCGGCGGCCTCTACGCGCTCTACAACCTGCCGCACCGCAACCAAGTCTACATGATTTTCACCGGCGCCCTGCCCACCCCCCACTGCGCCGCCGGCAGCGAAACCCTGGAAGCCGCGCTGGTTGAGGAAGAGGAAATTCCATGGGATGAGTTGGCGTTCCGGGTGGTGACCAAATCGCTGCAGCGATTCTTCGCCGACCGCCGGCGGGGGAGGTTTGAGGCGTATATGGATACGCTGGAGGCGGCGCCGGTGCGGTGAGGGCGGCGCCGGTGCGGCGGCGTGTGTGAATGTGGTATAGTCCGGCGCCCCGACTGTGAAGGTGAAGTTGTGACTGCAACAGCAGCGAAGGAATCTCAAGCGAAGATGAACACCACCGCGCCGGCGCGGCATGTTCCGTCTTTTTCCAGTGATGGTTGCATTGATATTGATGAAGCCGCCGGCACCGTGCATCAGCGGGACTGCGTGGATCTCATGCGCGCCATGCCGGGCAATTCTGTGGATATGGTGTTTTCCGATCCTCCCTTTAACTTGAACAAAAGATACAAGTCCTACAAGGACCGCCGGCCTTTTGAAGAGTATCTGGAGTGGACATCCACATGGGTGAAGGAGGCGGTGCGCGTCCTGAAGCCGAGCGGGAGTATTTTTATATACAATATTCCCAAAATCCTGACTTACACCTCGGCAATGCTTAATGAGGTTGCGGAGTTTCGCCACTGGATTGCGTGGAATGCAAACGGCCGGCCGCTGGGCAAAAGCCTGCAGCCTGCGCATTACGGAATTCTGTTTTACACAAAAACAGGAAATTACAAATTTTACGATGTCCGGGCGCCCCATAAGCGCTGCCGGGTTTGCGCCGAGTATCTTAAAGACTACGGCGGCAAGTCGCATTTGCGCCACAAGTTTGGCTACCAGGTCAGCGATGTGTGGGATGACATTCACCGGGTGCGCCACAACTGCCGCCGGATAGAGGAACATCCCTGCCAACTGCCGGTGCCTCTCATCGAGAGAATGATATTGATGACCACGGACGAGAACGACATTGTTCTTGATATTTTTGCCGGCGCCGGCACCGCCGCGGTTGCCGCCAGGCAGATGGGGCGGCGGTATATCGGCGCCGAAATCGACGGTGATTACTGCGCCGCCGCGCGAGGCAAATTAGAGCGCGCCCGGCCGGTGAAAGAAGGCGGCGCATATGTGTCCGTTTATCTAAAAAAGGTCGTCTCGATGCGGGATGTTGACTGAAGATAAGCCCGTCAAACAAAATTCAAGCGCGTGTATGAGAATTATTATCGAGCAGATAATGCTTGCCAACGGCGGCTATGCGCCACTACAGCACATATAC
>JAPPPZ010000112.1 GCA_028817275.1 Gammaproteobacteria bacterium | reverse complement strand
CCTACCGCAAAAAATTCCGCGAGTTTCTAAAAATCGACTTCCCCCGCGTACCGTTTCCCCGCGACCGCAAACATTTCCGCACCCTAGCAAAACTCGGCGCCGAGTTGCGCGCGTTGCATCTCATGGAAAGCCCCAAGTTAAACACGCTCATCACCACCTACCCCGAGCCCGGCGACAACACCGTCACCACCGTCAAATTCGAAGCCGGCAAAGCGCGCATCAACGCCACCCAATACTTCGGCGATGTCCCGCCGGCCGCCTGGGCGTTCTACATCGGCGGCTACCAACCCGCGCAAAAATACCTAAAAGACCGCAAAAATCGCGCGCTCACCCCGGACGAAATCCACCACTACCAGCAAATCATCGTGGCATTGACGGAAACCGCAAAAATCATGGAAAAAATCGACGCGGTTTTCTAACGCCCCCGGCCCATCCCCGCGCCGCGATTACCGGTATTTTCTGCAATATCTTATGCTGGAGCCGGGCTTTTTTACGCCCTCTCCGCGCTCTGCACCACCGCCAGGGCGCTCATGTTCACCAGGCCGCGCACTGAGATGGATTGGGTGACGATGTGCGCGGGCTGGGCTATGCCGGCCAGGATGGGGCCGATGGAGACGCCGCCGCCGAGGGCTTTGAGCAGGCTGGCGGCGATGTGGGCGGCGTCTATGTTGGGCATGATGAACAGGTTGGCGCCGCCCCTGAGCGGCGAGTTGCGCAGGATGATGTCGCGAATTTCCTGGGACAGCGCGCAGTCGCCCTGCATTTCACCGTCAAAAACAAAATCCGGCCGGCGTTCCCGCAGCAGGTTCACCGCCGCGCGCATCTTCTCCGCCGACTTTTCGTTGCTGCCGCCGAAGTTGGAATGCGAAAGAAACGCCACCTTCGGTTCAATGCCGAAACGGCGCACCTCCCCGGCGGCCAGCAGCGCCATCTCGGCGAGTTCACCGGGGCCCGGGTCGGCGGTGACATGGCTGTCGCACAAAAAGAACGTGCCGCTTGGCAGCACCAGCCCGGTGAGCGCCGAGCACTGCATCACCCCCGGACTGCGGCCAATCACCCTGGTCACATGGCGCAGGTGCTGGCGGAATCTTCCCACCGTTCCGCACAGCATTGCATCGGCGTCGCCGAGTTTGACCATCAGCGCGGCCACCGCGGTGTTTTGTGTGCGCACCACGGTCTTGGCCTCCTCGGTGGACACGCCGCTGCGCCCGAGCAGTTCGTGGTAGGCGCTCCAGTAGGCGCGGAAGCGGTCGTCCTGGTGAATGTTGACCAGTTCAAAATCCTCCCCGGCGCGCATGCCGAGGCCCATTTCGGCGATGCGCCGCTCGATGACCGGCGGCCGCCCGATGAGAATGGGGCGCGCCAGACTGTCATCCAGCACCTGGCGCGCGGCGCGCAGCACCCGGCGGCTTTCGCCCTCGGCGTAGGCCAGGCGCATGGGCTTTTCGCGCGCGCGGTCGAACACCGGCTTCATCACAAAACCGGAGCGGAACACAAAGCGGCTGAGTTGCTGGCGGTAGGCGTCAAAGTCGGCGATGGGGCGCGTGGCCACTCCGCTGTCCATGGCGGCGCGCGCCACCGCCGGGGCGATTTCGGTGATCAGGCGCGGGTCAAAAGGCCGCGGAATTAAATAATCGCGGCCGAAAGTCAGCGACTGCCCGCCGTAGGCCCGCGCCACCACATCCGACGACGAGGCCATGGCCAGGTCGGCCAGCGCGCGCACACAGGCGATCTTCATTTCCTCATTAATCGCCGTCGCCCCCACATCCAGCGCGCCGCGAAAAATAAACGGAAAGCACAAAACATTGTTCACCTGGTTGGGGTAGTCGGAGCGGCCGGTGGCCATGATTACGTCGTCGCGCGCGGCCATGGCTTCTTCCGGGAGAATTTCCGGGTCGGGGTTGGCGAGGGCCAAAATCACCGGGTTGCCGGCCATGGTCTTGACCATGTCCCGGTCCACCACCCGCGGCCCCGACAGGCCGAGGAAAATGTCGGCGCCGGCAATGGCGTCGCGCAGGGTGCGCGCGTCGGTGTCGGCGGCGTAGCGCGACTTGTAGGAATCCATGTCGGCGCCGCGCCCGCGGTAAATGACGCCGCTGCGGTCGCACACGGTGATGTTTTCCCGGCGCAGGCCCATGTTCACCAGCAGATCCAGGCAGGCCAGGGCCGCGGCGCCGGCGCCGGAGGCGGCCAGTTTGACGCTGTCCAGGTTTTTGTCCACCAGCCGCAGGCCGTTGGTGATGGCGGTGGCGACAATGATGGCGGTGCCGTGCTGGTCGTCGTGAAAAACCGGGATGGAAAGTTTGTCGCGCAGTTTCTCCTCCACCATGAAGCACTGCGGCGCCTTGATGTCCTCCAGGTTGATGCCGCCGAAGGTGGGCGCGATGGCGGCGATGATGTCCACCAGTTTGTCCGGGTCGCTTTCGTTGACTTCAATGTCAAACACGTCGATGCCGGAGAATTTTTTGAACAGCACCGCCTTGCCCTCCATCACCGGCTTGGCGGCCAGCGGGCCGATGTCGCCGAGGCCGAGCACCGCGGTGCCGTTGGAAACCACCGCCACCAGGTTGCCGCGCGCGGTGAGTTTCACCGCCGCCGCGGCGTCGTCGCGGATGGCCCGGCAGGCGGCGGCGACGCCGGGCGAGTAGGCCAGCGACAGGTCGCGCTGCGTCTCCATGGGCTTGGTGGCGGCAATCTCCAGTTTGCCGGCCGGCGCGGTGCGGTGGTACTCCAGCGCGGCGTCGTTGATGTCCTTGCCCGCGGTTTTCACAGTTCACCGTACGAATGGAGGCCGCTGAGAAAAAGGTTCACGCCGAGGAAGGCGAAAGCGGTGATGCCGAGGCCGAGAATGCTCCACCACAGCATCGCCTCGCCGCCGCCGCGCGCCATGCGGAAGTGCAGCCAGGCGGCGTAGTTGAGCCACACGATGAGCGCCCAGGTTTCCTTCGGATCCCACGACCAGTAACTGCCCCAGGCGTCCGCCGCCCACAGCGCGCCGAGGATGGTGGCCACGGTGAAGAAGGCGAAGCCGAGAACGGTGGCGCGGTACACCAGTGCGTCCAGAACCTCGGTGGACGGCAGCCGGGAAATGGCCGCCCCGGCCAGGCGCCGCCGCAGAAGGCCGGCCGCGGCGGCCATGGCGGCGACGGCGAAGGCGCCGTAGCCGATGAAGTTGGCCGGCACATGGATCTTCATCCACCACGACTGCAGCGCCGGCACCAGCGGCTGGATCAGGTGCGCCTGCCGGTCAAAGGTGTACCACAGCAAAAACGCCACCGCCGCGCTCACCAGCAGCATGACAAAACCGCCCACCGCGCGCGCGCCGCTGCGCTCTTCGTAATGCAGGTAGATCAACGTGGCGACGACGCAGAACAGAACAAAAACCTCGTACAGGTTGCTGACCGGGATGTGGCCGTAGTCGGGGTTCACCAGGTAGGACTCGCGCCAGCGCACCAGCAGCGCGCACAAGCCCATCAGCGCCGCGCCCCAGGCCAGGCCGCCGCCGCCGCTGAGGGCGAAGTTGCGCCCGCCCAGCCAGCCGCAAAAATAAAACACCGTGGACAAAACAAACAGCACGCTCATCCACATCACCGCCGGCTGGCTGGCGAGAAAATAGCGCAGCAGAAAAATTTCCCCGCCGCGCGCGATGTCGTTTTGGTACAGCGCCAGCGCGCACAAACTCAGCGCCGCCGCCGCCGCGCAAAACCACTGCACATTGCGCCACGCCACGCCCAGCGCCGCCAGCGCCGGCACGCTGAGCACAAGAAGCGCGGTTTCATAACCGTCCAGCGCCGCGCCCCAGGCGGCAAAACCGGCGGCGGCCCCGGCCACCAGCGCGGCCAGCCACAAGCCGTCGCGCGCCGGCCGGATGAGTTGTGTTGCATGCGCCATGATTCAGCCCGCCACTTTACCACGCCGCGCGGTGCGGCGGCGCCAGCGGGTGGAAAGGCGCGCGGTGTTTTATTGCGGTTTTTTCAGAACTGCCATTCGCCGCTGAGCAGGTCGGCGGTGTGTACTCCGTCGGCGAGGCCGAGGTTTAAGCCGATGTTCGCCTGCCCGATGGTTTTGCGGACGGTGAGACCAAACCGCTGCTCCTCGCCGCCGTCGCCGCCGACATGCGCAACACCC
>JAPPPZ010000011.1 GCA_028817275.1 Gammaproteobacteria bacterium | reverse complement strand
GTCCGGCATCCGCGAAGGCGCGGTGTTCAACTTCAAGGCCGGGGGGGAGCATTGAGCCCCCTTGCGCAACATGCGCCGGCGGCCCTCGGCGGTTACGGGTTCATCGGCAAAATCGCAAGGCTGCCTTTCGTGCGCAGCATCCGCCTGTACGGCTCCCGCGCAAGAGGCGACCACAGCCCGCGTTCGGACATTGACCTTGCGGTGGAATGCCCGGGCGCCGGCGCCAGGGACTGGGGGAAGGTGATGGACATCGTTGACGAGGCCGACACGCTGTTGCGGATTGACTGTGTGCGGCTTGATGAGGCGAATGAGCCGTTTAAGTCGCAGGTGTTGAAGGAGGGGGTCGTGCTGTATGAGTAATCAGAGAATTCGCTGGCGGTTGCTTAACCTGGAAAAAGCGCTGCGCCGGCTCGATGCCGTCCTGGCCATGACGCTTGACGAAGAAAAAACCATTCGGGATTCGGCGGTGCAGCGTTTTGAGTTTACTTTTGAATGCTGCTGGAAGGCTTTGTACGCTTGTCTGGTGTTCGAGGGAATCCCCGTCACCGAGGCGCCCAGGCGCACGTTTGTGGAATCGTACGCCCGGCAGTGGCTGGATGGCGAAGATTTCTGGTTGCAGATGCTGGAAGACCGCAACAATACCTCGCATGAATATGACGAGGAGAAAGCGGCCGAAATTTACCGCCGCCTCCCGGCCTA
This sequence comes from Gammaproteobacteria bacterium, assembly GCA_028817275.1. Taxonomy (GTDB): domain Bacteria; phylum Pseudomonadota; class Gammaproteobacteria; order Arenicellales; family Spongiicolonaceae; genus Spongiicolonus; species Spongiicolonus versatilis. The sequence goes on along the minus strand of JAPPPZ010000011.1, from coordinate 3,433 downwards.
CCGCGACGCCATCCGCGCCGTGCTTGAAAAGTTGCAGCGGGAGTACGCCGATTCCCAAACCTTAACCGGAGAAAAACCATGAGCGAAATGCCGGGCATGATGAGCCACGTCTCCGTGGGCGTGAACGACTACCAGCGCGCCGTTGCATTTTACGACAAAATCCTGGCCGTGGTTGGCGGCCGGCGGATGATGGAGCACCCGGCCCTCGCCGCCGCCGGCTACGGCAAACAGTTCCCCGAGTTCTGGGTGCAGAAACCGGCCGACGGCGGCCCGGCCTCGGCCGGCAACGGCGCGCACTTCGGTTTTCAGGCCGCTTCCAAAGCGCAGGTGGACGAGTTTCACCGTGCCGCCCTTGCCGCCGGCGCCACTGACGCCGGCGCGCCGGGGCCGCGGCCGGACTACGGCAAGGCGTACTACGGCTGCTTCGTGCGCGACCCGGACGGCAACAAAATCGAGGCGGCGTTCCGGGGCGGCCAGTGAGTTGTGCTACACTTGCGCGCGCGATGAAACTGACCATCATCACCGAGCGCGAAGTGGGCGGCCGCTGGGTTGGCAGAATTCTGGAAATGCCGCGCATCAAGGAATACGGCCGCACCGAAAAAAAAGCGGTGGCGAAAATTGTCGCGCTGGCGCTGCGCAAAATCGCGACACAAATTGAAATTGAAAACCGCGAGGCGGAGTCCATTGAACTGGTGCTATAATTTGCGCCGCTTTCGCCTTCACCCCCGCTTTCCAGAGAGAAAATGAAAAACACTTTCAACGCCCGCACCACGCTGGATGTGGCCGGCAAAAAATATGAAATCTACGCGCTTGACGCCCTGGCCGGCAAAACCGACCTCGCGCGCCTGCCGTACTCGCTGAAAATTCTTCTGGAAAACCTGCTGCGCACCGAGGACGGCGATGAAGTGACGGCGGCCGACATTGAATCGCTGGCCGCATGGAACGGCCGCGCCGACGCCACCGAAATTGCGTTCACCCCGGCGCGGGTTTTGCTACAGGACTTCACCGGCGTGCCGGCGGTGGTGGACCTGGCGGCCATGCGCGATGCAATGTCGGCGTTGGGCGGCGATCCGGCGCTGATTAACCCGCTGTCGCCAGCCGACCTGGTCATCGACCACTCGCTGATGGTGGACCACTTCGGCAGCGGCCGCGCACTGGACCTGAACGCGGCGCTGGAATACCAGCGCAACAAGGAGCGCTACGCATTCCTGCGCTGGGGGCAGCAGGCCTTTGACAACTTTCAGGTGGTGCCGCCGTCCACCGGCATCGTGCACCAGGTCAACCTTGAGTACCTCGCCAGCGTGGTGTTCAGCACGGCGCGCGACGGTGTGCTGCGCGCCTACCCCGACACCCTGGTCGGCGCCGACTCGCACACCACCATGATTAACGGCCTCGGCGTACTCGGCTGGGGCGCCGGCGGCATTGAGGTGGAGGCGGCGATGCTCGGCCAGCCCATCGTCATGCTCATCCCGCCGGTGGTGGGCTTTGAGTTGCGCGGCTGTCTGGCCGAGGGCGCCACCGCCACCGACCTGGTGCTGACCGTCACCGAGATGCTGCGCAAGAAGGGCGTGGTCGGCAAGTTCGTGGAATTCTTCGGTGATGGCCTGGACTCGCTGTCCCTCGCCGACCAGGCCACCATCGCCAACATGGCCCCGGAATACGGCGCCACCTGCGGCATTTTTCCGGTGGACGCCGAAACGCTGAACTACCTGCGCCTCACCGGCCGCCCGGAGGAGCAAATCGCGCTGGTGGAGGCCTACACCCGCCGCCAGGGAATGTTCCGCGAAACCGGCGCGCCAAAGGCAACTTACAGCGAAACCCTCACCCTTGACATGAACGACGTGGTGCCCAGCATCGCCGGCCCCAAGCGCCCGCAGGACCGCATCGCCCTGAGCGACGCCGGCACCGCCATCACCACCGCCCTCAGCGCCATGCGCGCCGAGCGCGGCGGTTCCGGGGATGCAACCACCGTTCCCGCCGCCGCCGCCACCGTCACCGGCGAGGATGGCGGCACTTTTGACGTGGAAGACGGCGCGGTGGTCATCGCCGCCATCACCAGTTGCACCAACACCTCCAATCCCGATGTCGTCATGGCCGCCGCGCTGCTGGCGCGCAACGCTGTCGCCCGCGGGCTCGGCGTGGCGCCGTGGGTCAAGACCTCGCTGGCGCCCGGCTCGCAGGTGGTCACCGCCTACCTTGAGCAGGCCGGCCTGCTGGCGCCGCTGCGGCAACTGGGCTTTGATGTGGTCGGCTACGGCTGCACCACCTGCATCGGCAACAGCGGCCCGCTGCCCGAGGCCATCGGCGCGGCGGTGCGCGACAACGACCTCATCGTCGCCTCGGTGCTGTCCGGCAACCGCAACTTTGAGGGGCGCGTGCACGGCGATGTGCGGATGAACTTCCTCGCCTCGCCGCCGCTGGTGGTGGCCTACGCCCTGGCCGGCACGGCTAAAATCGACTTTTACAACCAGCCCCTGGGCCGCGGCGCCGATGGCGGCGAGGTTTTCCTGCGCGACATCTGGCCCAGCCAGCGCGAGATTAACGAGGCGGTGCGCAACACCGTCAACCGCGAGATGTTCAAGGCGCGCTACTCCGATGTGTTCCACGGCGACGCCCGCTGGCGCGCCATGGACACGCCGCAGTCCGGCCGCTTCGCCTGGGACGCCGCCTCCACATATGTGCAAAGCCCGCCTTATTTTGAGGGCATGACGCGGCAGCCGCCGGGCATCGCCGGCGAGATTGGCGGCATGCGCGCGCTGGCGGTGCTCGGCGACAGCATCACCACCGACCACATCTCCCCGGCCGGCGCCATCCATCCCGACACCCCGGCCGGCAAATTTCTGCTGGAGCAGGGCGTGGCGCGCGCCGACTTCAACTCCTACGGCTCGCGGCGCGGCAACCACGAAGTGATGATGCGCGGTACTTTCGCCAACCTGCGCCTGCGCAACGAACTCGCCCCCGGCACCGAAGGCGGCGTCACCGCCCACCAGCCGAGCGGCGAGGTCGGCGCCATTTACGACATCGCCCGGCGCTACGCCGATGAAGGGACGCCGCTGCTGGTCATCGCCGGCCGCGAATACGGCGCCGGCTCGTCACGCGACTGGGCCGCCAAAGGCCCGATGCTGCTTGGTGTGCGCGCGGTGCTGGTGGAGAGTTTCGAGCGCATCCACCGCTCCAACCTGATCGGCATGGGCCTGCTGCCGCTGCAGTTCAACGACGGCGAGGGCCGCAAATCCCTGGGCCTCAGCGGCCGCGAGGTTTTTTCAATTCACGGCCTCACCCAGGGCGCCCGCACGGTGACCGTCACCGCCGACGACAAAAAATTCACCGCGCGGGTGAGAATCGACACGCCCAAGGAATGGGAATACTACCGCCATGGCGGCATCCTGCACTATGTGTTGCGGCATTTGGCGGCCGGCAGCCGCAAGGCTGC
>JAPPPZ010000010.1 GCA_028817275.1 Gammaproteobacteria bacterium | reverse complement strand
GACACCGGCATCGCCGGCGACTTGGGCGGCGGTGTGGAGTGGCATTTGTCGACTGCAACTCTGCGTCTGGAAGGCGCCAAATACCTCACCGGCAGCGGCGCCGAGGAGGAACGCATCAGCCTCACCGCCGGCAAAACCGCCGGCCGGTTAAATCTCGGCTTGACCGTCACCGCCGACAACGGAGTCGACACCGCCAACCTCCTCACTGGCGAGTTGCGGTTCTGAGCGATAAAGGCGGGGGCCGCGGTGCCGTCCCCGCCTGATTTGTCGCGCCGCATTGCCGCGCCCACTATAATCGCGGCGGTGAAGCCGGCAAAAATTTTTTTCGCAATCGCATTCACCGCGCTGCTGACTCCGCCGGCGCATGCGCAGCACTGCCCGGTGCCGGCCGCCGCCGGCCGCGCCGTGGTGGACCCGGACGCGCCGCTGCAACTGCGCGCCGGGCGCATGGTCAGTGAAGACCGCGACACCGTCACCCTCCACGGCGATGCCGAACTGCGCCAGGGGCCGCGCAAGTTCACCGCCGACCACATCACCTACAATCGTGAAAAACGCGAAGTGAACGCAGCCGGCGGCGTGACCGTGCGCAGCGCGGCCGGCGACATTTTGCGCGCCGATGAAGCGCGGGTGGAGTTGCACAACTTCACCGGCGAGGCGGCGGCGGTGAACTACGCGGCCGGCGGCGGCACCGGCCGCGGCCGCGCCAGTCACGCCGAGTTGCGCGGGCGTGGTGTTTTGGTTTTGGAAGACGCGGCCTACACCCAATGCCCGCCGGGCAACGACGATGTGGTGTTGACCGCGGCGCAAATCACGCTTGATGCGGAATCCGGTTTCGGCGTTGCGAAGCATGCGAAGTTGCGCTTCAAAAACGTGCCGGTGTTTTACCTGCCGCGCCTCAGTTTTCCCATCAGCGACCGGCGCAAGAGCGGTTTTCTTTTCCCCAGTGCCGGTTACGACGGTGATTCCGGCCTGGTGGTGGAGGCGCCGCTGTACTTAAATTTACACCCCTCGGCCGACGCCACCGTCACCCCGGCGGTGCATACCGCGCGCGGCGCGCAACTTGCATTGGAGGCGCGCTACCTGGTGCCCGGCGGCGGCGGCGAGTTGCATGGCGCCGGCCTGCCCAATGACGATGCGCTGCAGCAGCGCGACCGCTGGGCGGTGGACTACCGCCACCGCCACCGCTTCACCGACCACTTGCAAGGCGCGCTGGACTACCGCGATGTGTCGGACAATTTTTACCTCGGCGATTTCGCCGATGGCATCGCCGCATCTTCCGCGACAACATTGCCGGCCAGCGCCGAACTGAAATACGACGACGGCCGCTGGCGCGCCCGGGCCGGCACCGCCGCTTATACCGTTGTCGACAACAACGTCGCCGCTGATGATTTTCCCTACGACAAACGGCCCTACATTCAACTCAGCGGCCACAGCGGCACAACCCTCGGCGCGCTGCGCACCGAATACGGCGTGCACACTTCGCTGGTGCATTTCAAGCGCGGCCACGGCACCGAAGGGCGCCGCTTGCGCGCACGGCCGGCGCTGCATTTTCCGCTGCGCGGCCGGGGCGGGTTTTTAATTCCCGCGCTCAGTCTGGATTACACGCGCTACCACATCGACGATGGCGGTGACGGCAGCGGCCAAACTTTGTCGCGCACGGTGCCGCTGTTCAGTGTGGACGGCGCTTTGGTTTTTGAGCGCGGCGCCGGGCGTTTTGTGCACACACTTGAGCCGCGTGTTTTTTATGTGCTGGCAAAAAATAAAACGCAGGACGGCCTGCCGCTGTTTGACACATCAAAGGTGCGCGGCGACAACTACGAACAATTGTTCCGCGACAATCTTTTCTTCGGCGGCGACCGTATCGGTGACGCCAACCGAATCAGCCTCGGCGTTGAGAGCCGGCTGCTGGCCGGTGACGGCGCGCAAGTTTTTCGCGCCGCCATCGGGCAGATGTTTCACCTGCGCCGGCCGCGGGTTGGATTGTCGCCGGGCGATTCCGCCGGCCGCCGCTCCGGCCTCCTCGGTGAAGCCGGGTTCACCAAAGGCGCATGGCGCGGCGGCGCTTTTGCCGTGTGGAACAGCGCGGATGACCGGCTGCGCGGCGGGCGGTTGCGGCTGGGCGTTGAATCCGATGCCGGAAATGGCGCCGAGGTTGGCTACCACTTCCGCCGCGCCGCTGATGCCGACTCCGAAGATGGCGCCGTCCGCCAGTGGCGCCTGCGGGCGTGGCGGCAACTCAGCGCGCGCTGGCGGGTGACGGTGGATGAATGGTATTCGGTGGAGCACAGCCGCAATGCCTACGCCGACCTGGCCTTCACCTACGACAACTGCTGCTGGGGAATCACCGTGCGCGGCCGCCAGCGGCTGTCGGCGGATGGCGACTCGCGCAATTCTTTGCTCGCCTCATTTCGGCTGAGGCGGTTCTGGCGGTATAATCGCGCGCAATGATGAACAAGTTTTACCTCGCCGCCATTCTGCCCATGCTCGCCGCCGGCGCGGGGCATGCCCAGGAGTCCACCGAGGTGGACCGGGTGTTCGCCATCGTCAACGAAGAGGTGATTACGCGCAGCGAATTTGAACGCCAGTTGCGCGACACTGTGAACGAATTCCGCAGCCGCGGCGCCGGCCTGCCGGAAGAAAACGTGCTGCGGCGGCGCGTACTGGAGCGCATGGTGGACAACCGTGTGCAGTTGCAGGAAGCGGCGCGCCTCGGCTTCGCCGTCAGCGAGGAGGATATGGCGGGCGCATTGCGCGGCATCGCCGAGCGGAATAATTTGTCGGTGGCGCAACTGCGGGCGGAAGTGGAAAAGCAGGGCATGGACTACCAATTATTCCGCCGGGGAATTCGCCGCCAGTTGCTGGTTGAGCAATTAATCAACCGCCGCATCCGCAGCCGGGTGACCGTGACCGACGCCGAGGTTGACCATCACCTTGCCGGCAGTTTGCGCGAGTTTTTTGCCGGCCGCGAATTGGATGTTTCCCACATTCTGCTGCAATCCTCGGCGGCGGCGGATGAGATTGCGCAAAAACGCGCCGCCGCGCGCAAGGCGCGGGCCGAAATTGAAAACGGTTTGGATTTTGCCGAGGCCGCGGTTTTGTATTCCGAGGCGGGTGACGCTTTGGAAGGCGGCCGCATGGGCTGGGTGGACAGCGGGCGGCTGCCGCAACTGTTTTTGCACGCGCTGAAAAAAATGCAGCCGGGCGGGGTGAGCGAGGTGCTGCGCAGCCCCAACGGCTTTCACATCGTCCGGCTGAACGGCATTCGCGGCGGCCAGTCACAATTAAAACGGGAAGTTAAACTGCGCCACATCATGCTGAAGACCGACCAGGTCACCGACGCCGCCATGGCCACCCAGCGTTTGAACGCACTGCGTGAGCGCATTGCCGGCGGTGAGGACTTCGCCGCCGTTGCCGGCGAATACTCCGAGGACATGGCATCGCGCGGCAAGGGCGGCGACCTCGGCTGGTTCAACCTGGCCGAGTTGCCGCGCTCGCAGGCGGCGGCGCTGAGCGAGTTGGACATCAATGAAATCAGCCGCCCGGTGGTCATGCGCGGCTCGGTGCACCTGCTGCAGGTGCTGGAGCGGCGCACCGGCGAGGCCGGCGGTGAAATCCTCCGCAACCGCGCGCGCAACCAACTGCTGCAGCGCAAAACCAACGATGAATACCAGCGCTGGCTGCGCGAACTGCGCGGGCGCGCGTTCATTCGTTACCTGGATGATTTCGGCTGAGCGGCGGTGGGTTGTGTCTTGACGCCGGCGCCGGTTGACTCCCTGGTTGCGCGCGCACGCGCGGCTTTTGCCGGGTTTCGCGGTGTTGGCCAGGAGCGCGCCGACGAGGCGGTGACGGCGCTGGCCTGGGCCCTGTACCGCCGGCGCAACGCCGAGGAACTGGCGCGCATGGCGGTGGCCGACACCGGACTCGGCAACGTCGCCGACAAGATTGCCAAGAACCGGCGCAAAACTTTCGGCACTCTGCGCGACTTGCTGCGCGCGCGCTCGGTGGGCGTGGTTGAGGAGTTGCCGCAACTCGGCATCGTCAAATACGCCAAGCCGGTGGGCGTGGTGGCGGCGGTGACGCCGTCCACCAACCCGGCGGCGACGCCGGTGAACAAGGCCATGATGGCGCTGAAAGGCCGCAATGCAATCATCATCGCGCCGTCGCCGGCCGGGCATGCCACCACGGCGCGGGCGGTGGAGTTGATGCGCGGCAACCTGCATAAAATTGGCGCGCCGGCGGACCTGGTGCAGGTGCTGCCGGCGCCGGTGACGCACGAAACCACCGGCGCGCTGATGGCGGCATGCGACCTGGCCGTGGCCACCGGTTCACAGAACAACGTGCGCAGCGCCTACCGCAGCGGCCGCCCGGCAATCGGCGTCGGCGCCGGCAATGTGACGGTGATTGTGGACGACAGCGCCGACCTTGCCGATGCCGCCGAAAAAATCGCCCGCTCCAAAACTTTTGACAACGCCACCTCCTGCTCGTCGGAAAACGCGCTGGTGGTTTTGGATGCGGTGTATGAAAAAACCGTGGACGCATTGCGCGCCGCCGGCGGCTATCTGGCCGCCGCAGTCGAGAAAAAATTAATCGGCGATGCGCTGTGGCGTGATGGAAAATTAAACCGTGAACTCATCGCCCGCGACGCCGATGTTTTTGCGCGCAAAGCCGGCCTGCCATCGGTGGCGCACGGCGCGCGGTTTTTTATGGTGGAGGAGAGCGGTGTCGGCGATGGCTTTCCTTTTTCCGATGAAAAACTTTCTTTGGTGTTGACGCTGTACCGCGCCGCTGATTTTGACCGCGCCCTCGCCCTCACCGACTCCATTTTGCGCCACAAGGGGCGCGGACACTCGTGCGGCATTCACACCCGCAACATGGACAACGCACGCCGCCTTGCCGGGGAAATGGACGTGGTGCGGGTGCTGGTGAACCAGTCGCACACTTTCGGCAACGGCGGCGGTTTTGACAGCGGCTTGAACTTCACCCTCAGCATGGGCTGCGGCACCTGGGGCGGCAACAGCATCAGCGAAAACCTCAACTACCGCCACTTCCTCAACATCACCCACCTGGCAAGCGAAATCCCCGAGGACAGGCCGGACGAGGAGGAACTGTTCGGCGAATTCTGGCGCAAGTTCGGCGACGGTTAATCCGCCGCCGCCACCGCGGCCAAAGCAGCCGATGCAAGGCGCGCCTCCGGCGGGTCGGCGCGGCTGGTCAGGACGATGGGTGCTTTTGCCCCGAGCACCACGCCGGCCGCGCAGGCGCTCATGAAGTAGACCATCATTTTGTACAGCGCGTTGCCGGTTTCAATGCTGGGCACGACGATGATGTCGGCGCGCCCGGCCACCGGATGGGTGATGTTTTTGATGCGCGCGGCGTCCGGTGACACGATGCTGTCAAAAGCCAGCGGGCCGCAAACCTGCGCCTGCGGAATTTTTTGCGCCGCCAGTTCGGCCAGTTGCGCGGCCTCGGCCGAGGACGGCATGCGCGGGTTCACCTCTTCGGTGGCCGAGAGCACCGCGACCTTGGGCCGCGCCACGCCCAGTTTCAACGCCAGCGCCACCGCATTTTGCATCGCCGCAAAGCGCGCATTTACGTCGGGCGCGATGTTCACCGCCGCATCGGTGAGCAGCAGCGCGCGCTCCGAGCCCGGCACTGTCAGGTGGAACACGTGCGTAAACCAGCCCCCGCCGCGCAGCCCGGACTCCTTGCGCACCAGTCCGGCCATGAAGACATCGGTGTGCACATGCCCCTTCATGATTCCCCGCGCCGCGCCGCCGCGCACCAGGTCCACGGTTTTGCGCACCGCATCGGCTTCACCGCCGGCGTGCACCAGTTGGATGTTGTCCAGGGGCCAGTTGATTTTGCCGGCCAGGCTGCGCATCCGGGCGGTCTCGCCCACCAGCAGCGGCGTGATTAAGTTGCGCTCCACCGCCATGCGCGCGCTCTGCAGCGCGGTTTCGGAAACCGCGTTCACCACCGCCATGGCCAGCGGCGGCAGTTCGGCGGCGCGGCGCAGCAGGGCGGCCGGCGCTTCAAACGGTTTGCGGCTGAGCATCGCCGCATTATACCGCCGCCTTGCGCGCCGCGCCGCTTTGTGCCATGGTGGGCGGGTCTTATCGGGGAGCCGTTGCTGAGAGGCGCGCGACAAGCGTGACGACCCGTTGCACCTGATCCGGTTAATGCCGGCGTAGGAAATAAGATGGGCCGCAGTTCACTTAAAAAACGGCGGCGATTCTTCCGCAGCATTGAACTCAGCAACACTCCCCGCAACATCGCGCTTGCGCGGGAGGAATCATGACTGCCATCGCTCTTGCCATCGCCGGCTCCGACAGCGGCGGCGGCGCCGGCATCCAGGCCGACCTTAAAACTTTTTCCGCCCTCGGCGTCTACGGCGCCACCGCGCTCACCGCGCTCACCGCGCAGAACACCCGGGGCGTGCGCGCCATTCACGCGTTGCCGGCGGCGTTTGTCGCGGCGCAGGTGGAGGCGGTGTGCGACGACTTCACCGTCGCGGCGGTCAAGGTCGGCATGCTGGCCGATGCGGATATCGTCCGCGCCGTTGCACGCTGCATCCGTGAGCGCGGCCTGGTGAAGGTGGTGGTGGACCCGGTGATGGTGGCGGCCAGCGGCGACCGCCTGTTGCGCGACGATGCGGTGTGCGTGCTGCGCGAGGAGTTGCTGCCGCTGGCCGACCTGGTGACGCCCAACTTGCCGGAGGCCGGCGTGCTGCTCGGTGCACCGCCGCCGGCCACGCCGGAGGAGATGGCGGAAGCCGCCCGCCGCCTGGTGCAACTCGGCGGCAAAGCCGCGCTGGTCAAGGGCGGCCACTTGGGCGGCGCCGACAGCCCCGATGTTTTTCACGACGGCGCCGGCGCGCGCGAGTTCACCGCCCGCCGCATCAAAACCGCCAATACCCACGGCACCGGCTGCACTTTGTCCTCGGCCATCACCGCCTTCCTTGCAAACGGCGCCACTCTCGCCGACGCCATCGCCGGTTCCCGCGACTATCTGCATGCTGCGCTCAGCGCCGCTGACGGCCTCGGCATCGGCAGCAGCGGCGGCTCCCACGGTCCGGTGCACCACTTTCACCGCTGGTGGAAGCCGTGACACCGCCGCCGGCCCCGGTACCGTCGCCCGGCGTCCGCCTGCGCGGCATCGGCGTCCGCTACGGCGGCGGCCACGTGCTGGCTTCGCTCAATATGGATTTGCCGGGCGGCCGGTGGACCTGCCTGCTCGGCGCCAGCGGCAGCGGCAAGACCACGTTGGTGCGGCGCATCGCCGGCCTCACCGGTGGCGCCATGCTCAGCGGCAGCGTGGACGCCGCCGACAACACCGCACTCGGCGGCCGCATCGCCTACATGGCGCAGTCCGACCTGCTGCTGCCGTGGCTCAGCGTCGCCGACAACGTCGCCCTCGGTTCACGCCTGCGCGGCGAGGCGGTGCAGGGCAACCGGGTGGACGCGATACTCGGCGGCGTCGGTTTGGCCGGCGAGAAAAACAAATTGCCGCGCACGTTGTCCGGCGGCATGGGCCAGCGCGTCGCCCTTGCGCGCACTTTGTATGAAAACCGCGCGCTCAATCTGCTGGATGAACCGTTTTCTAAACTGGACGCCATCACCCGCCACCGCATCCAGAATCTTGCGCTGCAATTGTTGCACGGTAAAACCGTGCTGCTGGTGACCCATGATCCGCTGGAGGCGATTCGGCTCGGCCACCGGTTGTATGTGCTGGCCGGGCGGCCGGCGCGGGCGCGCGAATTGCAACTGCCGGGCGCGCCGCCGCGCGACTTGGGCGATGCCGGGGTTGCACAACTGTCGCAGCGGCTGCTGGAGGAACTGGCCGGAGAGCACCGGTGCTGAAGCGGGCTGCAAGAACGGCGGTCACGGCCGCCGGACTGCTGCTGCTGTGGCAGGCGGTGGTGGCGCTGAGCGCGGCGCCGCCGTTCATTCTGCCGCCGCCGTTGACGGTGGCCGTTGCGCTGGTGGACAACATGGCGCTGCTGTCGCGGCATGCGGTGGTGACGATCGCGGAAATCCTGCTCGGTTTTTTCATCGGCTGTGCGCTCGGCCTGCTGAGCGCGTTGACCATGCTGCGCTTCGGCGCCGCGCGGCGGTGGCTGCTGCCGCTGCTGGTGGCCAGCCAGGCGCTGCCGGTGTTTGCGGTGGCGCCGCTGCTGATGCTGTGGCTGGGGTACGGCATGGCGTCCAAGGTGGTGATGGCGGTGCTGATTATTTACTTCCCGGTCACCGCCGCGGCTTACGACGGGCTGCGCCGCACCCGCGCCGAATGGCTGGACCTGGCGGCGGTGATGGGCGCCGGCGAAATGGCGGCGCTGCGCCGCATCCGCCTGCCGGCGGCGCTGCCGTCCATTGCCTCCGGCGTACGCATCGCCGCCGCGGTGGCGCCCATCGGCGCGGTGGTCGGCGAGTGGGTGGGCGCCGGCGCCGGCCTCGGCTACCTGATGCTGCACGCCGTCGGGCGCATGACGGTGGACTTGATGTTCGCCGCGCTGGCCGTGCTGGCGGCGTTTGCGGTGGCGTTTTATTTTCTGGTGGACGCGCTTTTGCGGCGCGCGCTGCACTGGCAGGCGGACACTGTCAATCCAACCAAACTTGCGGAGGAAAAACCGACATGAAAACTGTGCAAACCCTCACCGCCGTTTTGCTGACCCTCACCCTCGCCGTACCGGCGCCGGCAGCCGAGCGGTTGACGGTGATGCTGGACTGGTTCGTCAACCCCGACCACGGCCCGCTCATCGTGGCGCAGGAGAAAAATTTTTTCGCAAGCCACGGTTTGCAAGTGGAATTAATCGCGCCCGCCGACCCCAACAATCCGCCGAAAATGGTTGCCGCCGGCCAGGCCGACATCGCCGTCTCCTACCAGCCGCAGTTGCACATTTTTGCGGCGCAGGGTTTGCCGCTGGTGCGCATCGGCACGTTGGTGGCGACGCCGCTGAACTCGCTGGTGGTGCTGGCCGACAGCGGCATCCGCACCGTCGCCGACTTGAAAAACAAACGCATCGGTTTTTCGGTCGGCGGATTTGAAGACGCATTGCTCAAGGGCATGCTGCGCCGGCACGGACTGGGACTCGGCGACGTGGAATTGGTGCAGGTGAACTTTTCCCTGTCGCCGTCGCTCATCGCCGGCAAGGTGGACGCGGTGATCGGCGCGTTCCGCAATTTTGAGTTAAACCAGATGGACATCGCCGGCCATCCCGGGCGCGCTTTTTACATTGAAGAGGAGGGCGTGCCGCCATATGACGAATTAATTTTCGTCGCCCACAAAGAAAAACTCGGCGACAAAAACCAGCGCGAAATTCTGCGCCGCTTCATTAAAGCCGTGGAGCAGGGCGTGCAGTTTCTCATCAACCACCCGGAAGAAAGTTGGCGCCTGTTCCACAACTCAGGTGACGGCCTGAACAACGAACTCAACCGCCGCGCCTGGCGCGACACCATCCCCCGCTTCGCCCTCCGCCCGGCGGCCCTGGACCGCGCGCGCTATGAAAACTTCGCGGAGTTTTTGCGGGGGATGGGGGTGGTGGAGACGGTGATGAAAATTGAAAACCACGCGGTCGAGTTGTAGAGCGCGGTGCTATACTCGGCGCCCATGCCGCCAAAAAAGAAAAACAAAAAACGCGCCAGCCCCCGCGGCCGGCGGGTTTCGCCGGCGGCGTTGGATGAGGTGCGGGCGTTGCTTGGCGATGCGCCGCGGCGGCGGGATTTGCTGATTGAGCACCTGCATTTAATTCAGGATCGTTACCGCTGCATCAGCGATGCGCATCTGGTGGCGTTGGCGGCGGAGATGAAACTTGCGCCGGCGGAGGCATATGAGGTGGCGAGTTTTTACCATCATTTTGACGTGGTTAAAGACGGCGCGGCGCCGCCGCCGGCGGTGACGGTGCGGGTTTGCGATTCGGTGAGTTGCGAGTTGGCCGGGTGCGAGAAGTTAATCGCGGCGCTTGAGAACGAAAAAGATTTTCGCGTGCAGCGCGTGCCTTGTGTCGGGCGTTGCGATGGCGCGCCGGTGGCGGTGGTGGGGCAGAATCCGGTGGCCAGGGCCGATGCCGACACGGTGCGCACATTGGCGGTGCAGAAAAAAACCGCTGTGCCGCGGCCGGATGGCAGCATCAACTTAAAACAATACCGCGCCGGCGGCGGCTACCAACTTGCCGCCGATGTCGCCGCCGGGAAACTCAGCGCGGAGAAAGTCATCGCAATGCTGGACGAGTCAGGCCTGCGCGGCCTGGGCGGCGCCGGGTTTCCGGCCGGGCGCAAGTGGAACATCGTGCGCGCGCAGCCGGCGCCGCGGCTGATGGCGGTGAACCTCGACGAGGGCGAGCCCGGGACTTTTAAGGACCGTTTTTATCTGGAGCGCGACCCGCACCGTTTTCTGGAGGGAATGCTGGTCGCCGC